>NZ_JBBMEX010000047.1:0-2341 GCF_040096355.1 Maccoyibacter intestinihominis | reverse complement strand
CTTTTTCTTTTAAGTATACCACACTATTACAAACAAGTACATACTAAAACGAAAAAATTGACATAAAAAATGCAGGTTTTATGCGACCTGCGATAACTTTTTTGAATATTCAACTGTCAAACTCCCGTCTACGGTGTACCGAAAAAACCGGAAATGAAGAAACTGACCGCCGGAAAGAAGAGATTTACGGTACAGTGGAAAAAAGACAAGAAAGCGGACGGTTATCAGGTACAGTATTCCACGGATAAAAAGTTCAAAAAGAACGTAAAGAGTATGAACGTATCAAAGAAAAACACAAAGGCAACCGTGAAGAAACTGAAAAAGGGAAAGACCTACCGGGTAAGAATCCGTTCCTACAAAAAGATAGACGGAAAGAAATACTACAGCGGATGGGGCAAGGTAAAATCCGTAAAGGTGAGATAACAGGACAATTTGCACAGAATTTTTTTGACAAATATCCAGTTGCGTGATAATATCCCATCTTTGACAGTTGGAAAGTAAAAAAACGGTTGTGAAGCCAGTAAAATCAAGGCTTACAGCCGTTTTTTGTTTCGCAGCAATATGTGCTATTGTGCTATATTTTTACACTATGGTAAATTTATTTCTTTCGTCTGCTTGATGATGCTTCGCATCGTAGATTTCTTGATGAATTCATAATCAGTCCGAAAACCGAAAGTTCGGTGTAAAGAATCTGTTATTTCAGTTCTGGTGTAAGAGGGAACATAGCCATTAGCGGTATTTAACAGAGTCATTTTCATGGAGCGCAAAGTCTCGATGATCTGCTCTGCTGTATAGCGATTTCCTATTTTCTTTTCTAACAGACGGTAGAGAAGAAGGCTGATGTAACAGGTCATGAAGTGTGCCTTGATCCGGTCATCTCTTCTGACATACACAGGTCTGGCTTCGAATTCAGTTTTCATGATTCTGAAGTTCTCTTCAATTTCCCAGCGCTGCTTGTTTATCTTTATAATCTCCTCGATATTTCCCTCAAGATTTGTCATAACCGCATAGAAACCATCGTAAAGTTCTTCTTTGGCAATCTGTTCCTCATCAAGCTCATATACTTTCTTTTCTGCAATTTCGCCATCATCTGTTACAGAAGTCTTTTTTACAAAGCGCATAGGATCATTTTGATTTTTCCCCTTTCTCTTTTTGCAAGGAGAACTGATAATCCTCTCTGCGCGCTCAATTTGGCGTGACCGGATTCTTTGCTGATAAGCTTTATATTTCGGAGAGTATGTAACGATTAGCGTCTCATCCAGACTTCCTGTGACAACAGGAACTTCCTTGTAGTAAATAGAGTTAAAAACTTCTTCATCAGTCTCGTCCAAAGTGCTGATATCTATAAAATCTGCCGAACCGACTTTTCTGAACTGTGTTGGATTCAGGGCAATATCACGGTCTTCCTGCTTCATCTTTTTAAGGGAATGTGTGATGACATAAGCTCGATTCCCGATGCTGTTAAACGCTCGGTTATTGGCACTTCCAAGACCGGCATCTGAACAGAAAATAAATTCACTACAGTTAAAATCTTTTATGATTTTCTTCTCCAGAGGCTTAAGCGTCGTTTGCTCGTTTTGATTACCTTGAAAAATATCAAATGCAAGTGGAATGCCATCAGCATCCATAAACAGCCCCATACCAACAATCGGATTTGGGCGGTTCTCTTTACTTTTTCCATAGTGCTTCAAACCGCTTTCTTCCTCAATCTCAAAGTAATAATTCGTACAGTCATAGTAAAGTATCTTCTGATTTCTTGGATGGATGAAGTTTGAATTTTTGTATAGTTCACTTTGGATAAAATCCGACTCTTCTGCGATTACAGACAAAGCTCTGTAAACATCCTGAATCCCATACTTTGGTGGTTCAAGAAGCGTTTTGCAAAAGTTATAACTGCTGAGCTTGCTTGAAGGAGAGAGAACCCTTGCGTAAACGAGATCAGTAAGAATCGCATGGAAGTCATACTTAAATTTATGGTGTCCTTTAATTACACGGCAGATGTTATCAATGCGTAGCTCTGTACATAATTGTTGAAGAAATAAATAGCCGGCATGAAAAGAACGTGCCTCGTTCATAGGAATGCAGGCAGCCTGGGAGAATTCAACCGTTACTTTCCCCGTACGTTCATTGTAGAGAGCTGTTTCTTTGGCAGCTTCGATTTTCGCCCAAGCCATAAGTTTTTCATTATCACCATCAAACTGTTCCAGCAAAGTGTTGTATTTTCCAAGTTTTTTATAGATGCGAGATGATGATTTTCCGTCCTTTTTTCGGAATGATTGATAAATGTAAACGTCTTTATTATTTTTACTACCTGTAACTGCAATATACATAATATAAACCT
>NZ_JBBMEX010000046.1:0-506 GCF_040096355.1 Maccoyibacter intestinihominis | reverse complement strand
TTCCAAGATGGAAGAACAGAAAACGAAGATAGAACTTTTGGAAAACGAAAATCAGCAATGGCAGATATTGGCACAGACTCTGAACAGCGAAAACAGTTTATTGCTGAAACAGAACACCGAATTGCTGAACTGGAACAGCAAATAAGGAAAGGACGTGATATAGATGAACGAATCCAGAGAATCAAAGAACGCCGAACAGTTGGAAGAACTTCTGCTCTTGACCGAGGAGATACAAGAAGAACTGGAACAGAAAGACCAGCTTATCGAGGAACTGAAGACGCAGCTCAGCGAATCTCTGACCTTGAACGAGAAATTAAACAAAGAGAACAAAGCCGGGAATATTCAAGCATTAAAGAACGACTTGAAGCTGGCAGACAGAGCATTGCAGATCGAGAAAGAGAAGCTGCGAAGCGCAAACGTCATGATCGGGGAATGTCAAGATAAAATACGATGCTTAACACAACAACGGGATTATGCCCGGACACATCAGAAAATCGTAGAGATAC
>NZ_JBBMEX010000045.1:0-522 GCF_040096355.1 Maccoyibacter intestinihominis | reverse complement strand
TCTACCCTCCGGGCTCTTTCACAACCAGAACCCCAGGTCACTGACCCGCTGCACGAGCTGCTGCGACGAGGTGCCCGTGACCTGATCGCCAAGGCCGTCGAGGCCGAGCTGGCCACCTTCCTGGCGCAGTATGCCGATCAGCGGCTCGACGATGGACGTCAGGCCGTGGTCCGCAACGGCTACCTGCCCGAGCGCACGGTCCAGACCGGGATTGGGGATGTCAGCGTGCAGGTGCCCAAGGTGCGTGACCGCAGCGGCGGTGGTGCTCGCTTCAACAGCAGCCTGCTGCCGCCCTACCTGAAGCGGGCCCGCAGCATCGAGGAACTGATCCCCTGGCTCTACCTGAAGGGGATTTCCACTGGCGACTACCAGGAGGCGCTGGCGGCGCTGCTGGGCGACCAGGCCAAGGGGCTCTCGGCCAACACGGTGTCTCGGCTCAAGAAACAGTGGGAAGACGAGCATACCGAGTGGCGGCAGCGTGACCTGTCAGACCGTCGCTACGTCTACTGGTCGGCCGACGGC
>NZ_JBBMEX010000044.1:0-536 GCF_040096355.1 Maccoyibacter intestinihominis | reverse complement strand
TCTGCAAAATCGTTGATGATGTTCTGAACCTGCATCTCGATCATTGGTTCAGGCAGCTCCATTTTAGATTTATCAATGATCTTACGGATTGCCTCATCCTCTTTATCACGTTTTGCAGCAGCTTCTTTCTGCTCCTGAAGTTTTTTCTTAACATCCTCTTTGTATTCTGCAAGAGTATCAAACTCTGAAATATCCTGCGCAAAGTCATCATCTAATTCAGGAAGTTCTTTTCCTTTGATCTCGTTGATCTTTACTTTAAATACTGCAGGTTTTCCGGCTAAATCTTCTGCCTGATACTCTTCCGGGAAAGTAACGTTTACTTCTACTTCCTCACCTGAGTTCTTGCCGATCAGCTGATCTTCAAATGTATCAATGAAAGAATGGGAACCGATCACTAACGGATAATTCTCTCCCTTACCGCCTTCAAATGCCTCTCCATCTACGAATCCTTCAAAGTCGATGACTGTTGTATCTCCATCAGCAACCGGTCTGTCTTCGATGGTAATGCTGCGGGCATTGTTTTCTCTCTGTCTTTC
>NZ_JBBMEX010000043.1:0-546 GCF_040096355.1 Maccoyibacter intestinihominis | reverse complement strand
GCAGGAGTGAAGCTGTCGGAACGCCCTCTGCGCAAGAGTGCCCCCTGCGGCATGAGCAGGTCTGGCTGAAAGCCCCGCCGACGGAACGAGCCCGGCAAGCGTAAGCGCAGACCGGTTGCCACTTGTGGCAAACTTATAAGGACGACCTCTGGTTGTCCATAAGTGCGCCCTTCATTCAAAGGCAATGAAGGGAATGGAAAACCCACTCCCTCCGCCATTACACTTCCTCCATGTCTGTAACTAATTCTTTCTGCATCGCTTTTGAGAAAAACTTCCCGTTTGTTTCCTGCCTTTTTAAGAATCCTATCAACTTTGGTAAATCTTCCTCCTCAATCGGACAGCCAAGAACCGATTCCACCGCTCCTCCAATCTGACAGAGCCTGTGGGTTCGTTTTTTACTTTCTTCCGCTTTCTTTCTCTTTTCCAGTTCCTTCCGCTGTGCTATGAGCTTTTTTGTAGCTTCAATGCTTTCCTGTTCCTTTTTCTCTAATGCACGTATTCTTTCTTCATAAGTCTTTGTTGATTTCGCCATATCGTCTTCATCCT
>NZ_JBBMEX010000042.1:0-568 GCF_040096355.1 Maccoyibacter intestinihominis | reverse complement strand
CGAAATAAAGTAGTGAAGTATGCAGGCTGTGTGCCGAGAAAAGCCGCTATTGTTTTATATGTGCCCGTACCGTAAACCGACACAGGTGGATGAGGAGAGAATCCTAAGGCCGACGGAAGAAGCATTGTTAAGGAACTCGGCAAAATGACCCCGTAACTTCGGGAGAAGGGGTGCCACAGAAATGTGGCCGCAGAGAATAGGCTCAAGCAACTGTTTAGCAAAAACACAGGTCTATGCGAAACCGAAAGGTGAGGTATATGGGCTGACGCCTGCCCGGTGCTGGAAGGTTAAGAGGAGAGGTTAGCGCAAGCGAAGCTTTGAATTGAAGCCCCAGTAAACGGCGGCCGTAACTATAACGGTCCTAAGGTAGCGAAATTCCTTGTCGGGTAAGTTCCGACCCGCACGAAAGGCGTAATGATTTGAGCACTGTCTCGACAATGCATCCGGTGAAATTGAAGTACCAGTGAAGATGCTGGTTACCCGCGCCAGGACGGAAAGACCCCATGGAGCTTTACTCCAGTCTGGTACTGGGATTCGGTACTGCATGTACAGGATAGGTGGGAGGCTT
>NZ_JBBMEX010000041.1:0-703 GCF_040096355.1 Maccoyibacter intestinihominis | reverse complement strand
CTCTGCCCTATCTACCTGATCGTCTCTCAGGGGTCTTACTTCCTTATGGATGGGATATCTCATCTTGGGGGGGGCTTCACGCTTAGATGCCTTCAGCGTTTATCCCTTCCGGACTTGGCTACTCTGCCATGCCGTTGGTCGACAACAGATACACCAGTGGTCCGTCCAGCCCGGTCCTCTCGTACTAAGGCCAGCTCCTCTCAGATATCCTACGCCCGCGCCGGATAGGGACCGAACTGTCTCACGACGTTCTGAACCCAGCTCGCGTACCGCTTTAATGGGCGAACAGCCCAACCCTTGGGACCTGCTACAGCCCCAGGATGCGATGAGCCGACATCGAGGTGCCAAACCACTCCGTCGATGTGAACTCTTGGGAGTGATAAGCCTGTTATCCCCAGGGTAGCTTTTATCCGTTGAGCGATGGCAATCCCACTTTCTACCACCGGATCACTAAGTCCTACTTTCGTACCTGCTCCACCCGTCGGTGTCACAGTCAAGCTCCCTTCTGCCTTTGCACTCTCTAAATGGTTTCCGACCATTCTGAGGGAACCTTTGAGCGCCTCCGATACCCTTTCGGAGGCGACCGCCCCAGTCAAACTCCCCGCCTGGCATTGTCCCACCGCCGGCTTACGGCGGCTGGTTAGAAACCCAATACTGCAGGGGTGGTATCCCAACAGCGGCTCCAAGAAGACTGGCGTCCTCT
>NZ_JBBMEX010000040.1:0-751 GCF_040096355.1 Maccoyibacter intestinihominis | reverse complement strand
TCATCAACCACGATATTTCCGTCAGTATCTCTGACAAAATCCCAGTCCTTGACTTCTTTGTTGCCCCATGAGTGATCTGGATTGAATGGTCGCATGGTTACAAGTAAATGCACATGTGGGTTCCCATCGTTCTTATCGTGTATGCTCCAATCGGCACACATTCCCTTGTCCACGAAAGTTTTTTGAATATATTCGGTTGTATAATCAATCTGTTCCTGTCTGCTCCATTCTTTCGGCAGGGAAAATTCAAATGAGCGTCCAAGCTGTGCATCTGCATTTTTTTCTATCTTTAAGACCTCATTCCATAGACGCTGTTTCTGAAATGTGATTTTAAACTTTTCCAGTGCGGCATCTTTATCATCCGCTCTTTTATAACGGATAGACTGTTGAAACCTTTTTATATTTTCTTCCGGTACATGCAGCCATTCAGGAGGTGCATTTTCGCACATCATCAGACTGGTGTAGACGACTTCCTTTTTGGAAGTATAGTAACTGATTCTGCCTGTTTCCTCATTCTTCATCACATCTCCATTAAGATATGCCGATGCGGATATGACAGATTTTCCTTTACTGCGCCCGACAATCTTTACTGTAAAGTGAAATATCGCCATGATACGATTCCCCCTTTCTGCCGTATCCGGCATTGATTTCCGACAGCATCTTCTTCTGGTTTTGCAGGAGTGAAGCTGTCGGAACGCCCTCTGCGCAAGAGTGCCCCCTGCGGCATGAGCAGGTCTGGCTGAAAGCCCCG
>NZ_JBBMEX010000039.1:0-769 GCF_040096355.1 Maccoyibacter intestinihominis | reverse complement strand
GTTGAATTGCAGACTGGTTCTATCACAGGACCGGTCTGTAGTAGATTTTAAGCACTATTTTATAAAGTTTTTATAAATTGGAGGTTATATCATGAGTTATATTCCTTATGTCATTGAACAGAACAGCCGTGGAGAACGTTCTTACGACATCTATTCAAGATTATTAAAAGACAGAATTATATTTCTCGGAGAAGAAGTAAACGAAGTGACTGCAAGCAGTATTGTGGCACAGATGTTATTCTTAGAGTCAGAAGATCCGGGGAAGGATATTAATTTCTATATTAATTCACCGGGAGGCATTGTACCCTGTGGATTTGCAATTTATGATACAATGCAGTATATTAAGTGTGATATTTCTACCATTTGTATCGGTATGGCTGCGAGTATGGGAGCATTCCTGTTAGCCGGTGGTACAAAGGGCAAGAGAATGGCATTGCCGAATGCTGAGATCATGATCCATCAGCCGTCCGGCGGAGCAAAAGGACAGGCAACGGAGATCCAGATCGCAGCAGAGAACATTTTAAAGACAAAGAAAAAATTAAATGAGATTATCGCTGCGAACACAGGAAAACCGATCGAGCAGGTGGCACAGGATACCGAGCGTGATTATTACATGAGTGCCGAAGAAGCAAAAGAATACGGTATCATTGACAGTATCATTACAAACAGATAATTGTGAGTAAAAAGTGAGGGCAGCTCAAAATGAAGATTTGACAATTTTGGGATATCCTCGTTGTAGATTGAAGGGAGAGTATATGGCAGGACGTAA
>NZ_JBBMEX010000038.1:0-813 GCF_040096355.1 Maccoyibacter intestinihominis | reverse complement strand
TCGGCTCTCAGTGCCAAGGCATCCGCCCTGTGCTCTTTCTTGCTTGACCTTCGATATATAGCGTTATATCGTTTCTTAATTATTACTGTATGGTTTCCCATACGGTTCTCGGTTTGTTTCTCGGATGTCTGATTTCTTTGAAAATCTTTTCTTAAAATCATTCTCTGTATGAAGTTTTCAAGGTACTGTTATGAGCACTTAGATGGTAACAAGTGTAACGCCGTTAGCATCTTTGTACTCGATGGAGACGGAGAGATTCGAACTCTTGACCCCCTGCTTGCAAGGCAGGTGCTCTCCCAACTGAGCTACGCCCCCATAAATCTGGCAGCCACCTGCTTTCCCATGCCGTCTCCAGCATAGTATCCTCGGCCGCTTAAGTCTTAACCATCGTGTTCGGGATGTGGACGGGTGTGACCCTTAAGCGCATCGCCACCAAAATTCTTTATTAAGTTATTGAGTTGTTTCTTAATAACTCAACAGTGAAATAGCTCTCTACTCGATTTCCTTAGAAAGGAGGTGATCCAGCCGCACCTTCCGATACGGCTACCTTGTTACGACTTCACCCCAGTTATCGAATCTGCCTTCGACGGCTCCTCCCCCCTGCTAAGCACGATCCAAACCTCCGCGACTTTTCACTGCGTTTTCACGCCGTGATGTATTCTCCACTCCATGGCGTATTCTTTTTTCGAATACACCAGAGCTTCGCTCTGCTGTCACGCGGCTCATGCTTACCAGGGGTTAGGTCACCGGCTTCGGGCATTCCCGACTCCCATGGTGTGACGGGCGGTGTGTACAAGACCCGGGAACGTATTC
>NZ_JBBMEX010000037.1:0-856 GCF_040096355.1 Maccoyibacter intestinihominis | reverse complement strand
CATAGTATCAATTTCTATAATTTTGAAGAAAGAAAAGATTACAAACAAGGTATTGAAGGTAGTGGAGAGAATTGCCCAGAATGAAGTGGAAAAACAGTTCTTGGCAGGACGGCAGAGTATTCAGCAATTTATCACCAGCCGAAAGGACCGAAGAAAAGGGAAAACTAGGTCAGAATAATGAAATATTTTGTGGAGTGTTGTGGTTGTGATTATCGTAATGGCAAAACAAAAGGAGTTAATATGGGATTAGGCGTTGAAAATTCAGTTAAATCCGGGCGGGAATCTGACCTATCAGGATTACGCAAGTGATATCCGGAAAATTTTAGCATATAACCGGACACAGCACAAAGATATTATGTCTGAGTTGAATGTACAGTTTGTTATAGCAGACGGTACAATTCAGATAAACTGATTGGAGAAATAGAAGTATGCACATTGGTTTTGGTCAGAATACCGTATCTTCATTGTACGGTCATCAAAAAGGCGATCATATGAAAACTATAGAGCTTTCTCATAAAAAGCATAAGGCAAATGAATCGCAAGAAAAAATGACCGTAACATCCGGCAAGGACGTATGCCGGAGGATAGGGCATTCAGATGAAGCCGATGGGGAAAATCAGGAAAACGCATATATACATGATAGGTTTGCCTTAGACGCTGGTTACGCAAATTATATTAGAGAAACAGTGCCTAAAACTACTTGGTCAAAGGATTATCTTCAAGAATTATGGGATGAAGAGACTAAATATTTAAAGAGTATCCGTGAAAGTAAAAATGGATATGGTTTCGATGATATTGGAATGGGAGCTGCATATGCCTATTCTACTATGTATCAAAAAATTGTAGAAGGATATAG
>NZ_JBBMEX010000036.1:0-929 GCF_040096355.1 Maccoyibacter intestinihominis | reverse complement strand
AAGAAGGCTTGTAAATGCTCAGATGTTACATTTTTCAACTTTCTCTCTGAAATTGGATGCTTCTTGATGTTGGTAATGGCACCGAGGTAATTCTGGACTGTCCCATTACTGAGCGTACCGGTCTTTAATTCTTCCTCTGCCCATATATCAAGTAATTCTCCAATTGTAATATTTTCCGACTTTGCAATGAATTTCTTGCTTTCGTAATCGTCCATTGCCTGACGGAGCAGTTTTTCCGTTTCACTTTTACTTTCTGTTCCAGCGTATTCTTTCTGAACCAGATTGCCGCTTGCATCTTCTACATAGAAGCGGTAGTACCATTTCTTTCCTTTTTTTCTTACAGATCCTTTTGCCATAATCGTGTGTCTCCTTTCGATATCAGACAATCGGAACTGATGAAATGCTTCTTGCGTGTAGGCATCTTATGGACAAGTCCATAAGCCAATTCGCCGCTCGTCAAATCTGTAAACAGCCTGACTTGCTCGTGCTCATTGTATCATAACTCCGGTTGTCGTTCTATACCGAATCGGAATCCTCATATAAAACTTCTGATAAAAGATTTTCAAGCCTTTGTTCTGCTATTTCCGGTTTCTTGGAATAGAGCCTTACAATATCTGCCATATCATTAAAGGCATTAACGGTATGGGTGATCTCCCGGAGAAACATAATCTCGTTATATTCATCATTCGATTCAAATCCCATTGCCTTTGCAATATCCGCTTCATTCGTGTTGCCCTTGTAATTCTTGCAGGCAAACTGGAATGATTCCAGAAACAGGTTATATTGCTTTAACATCAACAGCAGTAAATCTTTGGAAAAAGCATCTTCCTTTTTACTAAGGTCGAGAGGTAACTGTTTGAGAATATCGCCCATTGCATCACGAATCTGTAATTCTTTCTTATCCGTAATATCGGTTTCGTATTCATCGG
>NZ_JBBMEX010000035.1:0-955 GCF_040096355.1 Maccoyibacter intestinihominis | reverse complement strand
GAGCGGGGACCACCCCGTAAGCCTAAATACTCCTCAGTGACCGATAGCGCAAAGTACTGTGAAGGAAAGGTGAAAAGGACCCCGGGAGGGGAGTGAAAGAGAACCTGAAACCCTGTGTTTACAAGCTGTGGAAGCACTTTATATGTGCAACCGCGTACTTTTTGTAGAACGGTCCGGCGAGTTGCGTGTGCGGGCAAGGTTAAGCACTTCAGGTGCGGAGCCGAAGGGAAACCAAGTCTTAAGAGGGCGCTAAGTCCGCAGATGCAGACCCGAAACCGGGTGACCTATCCATGTCCAGGTTGAAGCTGCCGTAAGAGGTAGTGGAGGACCGAACCCACATCCGTTGAAAAGGGTGGGGATGAGGTGTGGATAGCGGAGAAATTCCAATCGAACCCGGAGATAGCTGGTTCTCCTCGAAATAGCTTTAGGGCTAGCCTCATGATAATCTTGCGGAGGTAGAGCACTGAATTCCTGCGGGGGCGTCAAAGCTTACCAAGGGATATCAAACTCCGAATGCCGTGTAGATGTTTCATGGGAGTCAGACTGCACGAGATAAGTTGGGTGGTCAAAAGGGAAAGAGCCCAGACCACCGGCTAAGGTCCCAAAGTGTGTGTTAAGTGGAAAAGGATGTGGGGATTCAAAGACAACTAGGATGTTGGCTCAGAAGCAGCCATACATTCAAAGAGTGCGTAACAGCTCACTAGTCGAGAGTCCCTGCGCCGAAAATGTCCGGGGCTGAAACACACCACCGAAGCCGTGGAATTGCTCAGGCAATTGGTAGAGGAGCATTCTTAAGACCGATGAAGCTGTACCGGAAGGAGCAGTGGAGGGATAAGAAGAGAGAATGCCGGAATGAGTAGCGAGAGAGAGGTGAGAATCCTCTCGGCCGAATATCCAAGGTTTCCAGAGTAAAGCTGATCTGCTCTGGGTAAGTCGGGACCTAAGGCGAGGGCGA
>NZ_JBBMEX010000034.1:0-960 GCF_040096355.1 Maccoyibacter intestinihominis | reverse complement strand
TTTTCTATTCTGCGCTCCCAAAAACTATTTTTTGACTTATCATTAAAAATCTTCCCACCATTCCCATTGTTATAACCGGCACTCCACATCTCAGCATGACATTCTTCTTTTGATGCTCCATAATATATTGTAGAAAACGCTCCTCCACATATACCGGACCATTTATCCGGTTGTGACCAACCCACCTGCAAATCATTTAATACCCATGCTTCATACTCTGGATCGTTCTTCATCGCTTCAAAACCCGCCTCTGAAATGGTGACAGATATTGACTCGCCTGCCCTTGTGGGATGCATTGGAATTTGGGATATTTTATTGTAAATGTACTGCTTGTATTCCACCATCGTCATATCTTTAGCAGACACAGAACCTATTTTTGAATTGCCCACTATACTTCCGCTAGCTTCGCTCTTTTCTCTTACACTATCCGCAAACCTTGTATCTTCCTTCTCCTGATCTTTAGCCACAATTTTCTGCTGGTACTGATTGCAAGCCCGTGTCATATAGTTCACATTAATTGTATTACTCATAGTAACCTCCTTTGCTTTCTTTATCGGATAAAATAACCTGTTCTCCCAGTCCCATATCATCAAACGACCATATTACGCACACAAAGACCATATTTTTACAAGATGACCACTGCCTTAGTAGAAGCTCTGTATCTCAAACTCTTTGAAATACAATGCTTCCCTGCATTTTCTATATCGGCATGTTGATATTATTACTTTACTATCCTGCACACTCTCTGAGAGTGACTGTATCTATCAAAAAAGAAGCCAGCAGTTTATTCACGCACTGCTGACTTCTTATAATACTACTCATTTTATTTACTTCGCTGCGTCTCAGACAATTTTTTTATTTTTAAACATAACCTCTGTTTTCCCGCCATCCCTTTACATACCACCTGATTCCAACATATACCAGTTGCACGAATAATAAGAGAAATAGCAGATTGATTGG
>NZ_JBBMEX010000033.1:0-1144 GCF_040096355.1 Maccoyibacter intestinihominis | reverse complement strand
CCAATTGTTTGACGTATATCTTCGCATGTTTCCATGTAGTCTTCCCAAACATGTCTTGTAACAAGTTTTACATGATCTTTGCTAGCTGTGCATTGCGACAGATACTGACATCCCTCACAGATTTTTCCGCAGCTTTTGTACTCCCGATACCCATCTCGATTGGTGGTGCTGTAGTGCAGGAAATGATTACCCGGACAAATGTATGCATCATTGTATTCATCATACACATACTCATGTTTTCTGAAAAATCCATCTTTAGTCATCGGGCGTTTGTATGGAAATACCGGTGTCACGCCATCGTCTATAAGCATTTTCGCTATCGCAGGAGTTTTATAACCAGCATCAACAATACAGTATTTCATTCCAACATGTGTAAGCTTGTCATAAAGCCCTTTAAAAGTTCTGCTATCATGCTCGTTGCCGGGATTTACTGTAAAATCTATAATCCATCCGTTTTTATCGCAGGCAGTTTCAATCCCATATGCAAACACATGCTTGTGTTCTCCCTTTCGAAACCATCCACTTTCAGGATCTGTTGTACTGCACTTGATGGTTTTTCCGTCTAGTGGAATGTCATCTGTATAGTTTTCAAATTTATCATTGCCGCCGGATCCTGGCTTATTATGATCGTCTTTATCTTTGAGAGGTTTCTTTCCATGTGATTCTCGGTCAGCATTGATATCTTTGCGTAGCATATCGGCATAGAATAAGGCCTCTTGTTGTGCAATTCGTCTTTGCATCTTTTTGTTATTAGCCCTTGCTTTGACATGTGTTGCATCAACAAAGATTTCTGTTGGATCAACCAGCTTAAAGCGATAGCATTCTTCTAGGATATGCTGAAAAATCTGCTCAAATAAATCGGTATCCTTAAAACGACGGGTATAGTTCTTCCCAAATGTAGAGAAATGCGGAACAGGATCATAAAGTTCAAGTCCGAGAAACCAACGGTATGCCATGTTTACCTCAATCTCTTTGATGGTTTGGCGCATACTTTTTATTCCGTACAGATACTGAATAAGAGGAATCTTAATAAGCGTTACAGGGTCAATGCTCGGACGTCCCATGCCATCAGAATAAGTATCACGAACAAGGTCATAAATAAATGACCAGTCAATTGCTTTATCGATAATCCGCAGAAGATGAT
>NZ_JBBMEX010000031.1:0-1494 GCF_040096355.1 Maccoyibacter intestinihominis | reverse complement strand
ACCTCATCCGTCTGGTATTTCAGCTTAATATACTGCATCGGATTGAAAGTGATATATTGCTTTGGTGATACTGCAAACCGGAATGACTGCTGTAATACTGCCGAGAAAGAACGAATGTAATCTTTGCTATAACCTTTTCTTTCTGAACCATCTGGATAAGTGCCACCAAAGGAAAGCAGATCGAAGAAGGCTTGTAAATGCTCAGATGTTACATTTTTCAACTTTCTCTCTGAAATTGGATGCTTCTTGATGTTGGTAATTGCACCGAGGTAATTCTGGACTGTCCCATTACTGAGAGTACCGGTCTTTAATTCTTCCTCTGCCCATATATCAAGTAATTCTCCAACTGTAATATTTTCCGACTTTGCAATGAATTTTTTGCTTTCGTAATCGTCCATTGCCTGACGGAGCAGTTTTTCCGTTTCACTTTTGCTTTCTGTTCCAGCGTATTCTTTCTGAACTAGATTGCCGCTTGCATCTTCTACATAGAAGCGGTAGTACCATTTCTTTCCTTTTTTTCTTACAGATCCTTTTGCCATAATCGTGTGTCTCCTTTCGATATCAGACAATCGGAACTGATGAAATGCTTCTTGCGTGTAAGTATATCATAACTCCGGTTGTCGTTCTATACCGAATCGGAATCTTCATACAAAACTTCTGATAAAAGATTTTCAAGCCTTTGTTCTGCCATTTCCGGTTTCTTGGAATAGAGCCTTACAATATCTGCCATGTCATTAAAGGCATTAACAGTATGGGTGATCTCCCGGAGAAACATAATCTCGTTATATTCATCATTCGATTCAAACCCCATTACTTTTGCAATATCAGATTCATTCGTGCTGCCCTTGTAATTCTTGCAGGCAAACTGGAATGATTCCAGAAACAGGTTATATTGCTTTAACATTAACAGCAGTAAATCTTTTGAAAAAGCATCTTCCTTTTTACTAAGGTCGAGAGGTAGCTGTTTGAGAATATCGCCCATTGCATCACGAATCTGTAATTCTTTCTTATCCGTAATATCGGTTTCGTATTCATCGGTTTCACCTCTGAGCCATTCAATAGATACATGAAGTGCTTCCGAAAGACCTTCCAGCACCATCTTTTTGGTATTGTCAATCGAACCATTCTCATAACGCAGGATTGTGGAAGCTGTAACTCCCATCTTCTCTGCAACATAAGGCTGTGTCAGATTTAATTCCAGACGACGCTGTTTTGCCCTGCTGCCTATCAGCTTGCGTAATTCTTTATCTTTCATGCTGATTGCCTCCTTTTTCGGTATGTATGAATTATAGCATGTACCTCACGTAATTGCAATATGCAATCTAATGATTAATTTTAAAATTTCATAACGCTTGACAACGCAATATAAAACCGCTATACTAACAGCACAACAAAAATTGCATAATGCAATTTAATAGGAGGTGACAAGATGACGGAAAGAAAGATTGCATTATCCATCGAGGAAGCAGCCGACTATACAGGAATTGGCAGAAA
>NZ_JBBMEX010000030.1:0-1661 GCF_040096355.1 Maccoyibacter intestinihominis | reverse complement strand
TCATAGTTTTTATCATTCCTTTCGCTTCGCTCAAGGCACAAACAAGTTATGAAAAATGTTGTGCCCCTCCACTCTTTGATTTATAATTCTTTCAAGGAATAGCAATACACTACAGAGCACGGAAGGAGAAGTGGCGAATTTATTTCGACCCCGTATAGTTATATGTGCCGTCATCCTTACAAGCACAAACAAGTGGGACATTGAGCCCGGACTCTTATCATTGGTAATAAACCATGTTTATTCAGTCGCAGGATGACAGTCAATGTTGCTATTCCCTTTTTATTAAGGTGGTGATACTTAATGATGAAGTTAAAATACTCCATCTGCTGTGGACTTGATGTCCACAAAAATGTTATCGTTGCAACCATCGTAACTACCAATAAGGACGGCATATCCGAATATCTGCAAAAATCTTTTTCAACCATCAACTCAGATATTCAAAGGTTTCACAACTGGCTTATCGAGAATAATTGCTATCATGTTTGTATGGAATCCACCGGAAAGTATTGGATTCCTATTTTTAATTATCTCGAAAATGACATTGATGTCTGCCTTACACATCCGAAGTATGTCAAAGCCATTAAAGGCAAGAAAACGGACAAAAAGGATTCTAAATGGATTGCCGACCTCTACAAATTTGATCTTGTCAGATGTTCCTTTATTCCTCCAAAAGATTTTCGTCAGCTTAGGGAACTTTCCAGATACCGTTTCAAGCTGGTCTGCATGAAGTCTTCCGAGAAGAATCGCATCCAGAACTGTATGACCATTTCCAATGTCGGCATTGCCAGTGTTCTTTCTGATCCTTTTGGCAAGACAGCAACTGAAATCATCTCTTATCTATTGGAGCATACTGCTGATTCCATGGATGAAAAAGCTGTCCGCAAACTCATAAAGAAAGGGGCTAAATCCAAGTCTGATGAAATCATCGAAGCCATCAAAGGCTACACTATTGAAACAGATCAGGCTAAAAAACTAGAGCTTGCCCGGGGGCATCTGGAATATCTCGATGATATGATTACCCAGACCGAAGTGGAACTCTATGTCCGCATCAAGCCTTATTACGAGTTCGTGGAGTTTGTCAGTACCATGCCCGGCATGACAGAGTTAAGTTCCACGATTGTTCTTGCAGAAACGGGCGTTGATATGGATATTTTTGATGATGCAAAACATCTGTGTTCCTGGTGCGGACTTTCTCCTGCCAACAATGAATCCGCTGGTAAGAAAAAGTCTGTCCGCATTGCCAAAGCAGGCGATTACCTGAAACCAATGATGGTTCAATGTGCCCTTGCTGCAATTAAGAGCAAAAAGCAGCCTTATTTTGCAATCAAATATGGTCGAATCAAAAAGCGACGTGGACACAAAAAGGCAATCATTGCCATTGCAAGAATGATGATGGTCTGTATTTACCACATGGTTTCAGAAAAGAAGCCCTTTACCCCTACTGACTATGAGGAATTGATGGACCCTCAGAATCATGTAGAGAGTGTCGTCTTGAATGAGAACAATGTGTTTGCTTACCTTGAAAGCCTTGGTTACGACAGCTCTAAGTTAGTGAAACGCAACGATAACTAACATTTTTTCTGCTTTCTATACTTGTAAAAACAGGGTTTTATGAACCCTTATATAAGTGCGCCCAAAAATCTACTTTATTTTTCACTCTT
>NZ_JBBMEX010000029.1:0-1861 GCF_040096355.1 Maccoyibacter intestinihominis | reverse complement strand
TTTTTATTAAAACGATACTCCTCAATTAAAGAAGTCAACATTTCTGAAATATTTTTTGTTTTTATCATATTTGTGCCCTAACACATTGTTTCTTTACTCTATCAACAATTTATCCAGCAACATCTGCCTATTGTTTATAAACATTTCTGTCACTTGATAACTCTCTGTTTCTTCATATTCGCATAAATGTATGCTTCCATTATCAAAACAATAGATATCTGCATCCGGTATGCCTAACAGAATAGGCGAATGTGTAACTATAAAAAATTGCGCTCCCTCTTTTGCACATCTATATATTTGCATTAACAATGTAAGCTGTCTCTGAGGTGACAATGCAGCTTCCGGTTCATCAAAAAGATACAAACCATTTGGCCGCAAATTATTCTGTGCTAACGCAAGAAAACTCTCTCCATGTGACTTCTCGTGATATTTAGCCGAAGGATGTTTAAAATCTGCATATTCTTCTTCCTGCGTTGCAACATTATAAAAACTTTCGGCTCTAAGAAAGTATCCCCATTTTTCCTTCCGATAGCCTTTTGAAATTCTTATCGCATCACATAATTCTGAATGTGTATCATGCGTGGAAAAAACATAATTCTTTGTTCCACCCTCAGGATTAAAACCATGTGCTACGGCAATTGCCTCCAATAAAGTGGATTTGCCACTGCCATTTTCTCCAACAAAAAAAGTAACCGGTTTGTTGAAATCAAGTTTTTCAACACCCAAAAAAGCCTCAATTCTCTTTAAATAACTATTGTTATCAATTCTATCCCAATCGAATGTTACTCCTTGTATAAATTGATTATTCATTTCATTACCTTTGCTTTATTTTTTTATCTGAATTGTACTGTCTGTTTTCCCAGTTAGGATCAGCCTTTTTTGCGGCATCATAAAATGCCTGTCTGTAAATTCTCTCATATTTTTCAAGGGTGTACCCGGCAGCCAATCTGTCCTTTTTCTGCATTTTGCGGTACAAATTGTTATATACCTCGGAACGTTTTGTTGTATCTCCATTGTGGACACTGGGACTGAACAGAACTGCTGTTCAACTGAGACAACTGAAAACTGCCTATTGCATTTACTCCTGATGTCCCGAATGTTTTTTGAAATAAAAAAGCATTATCTGTAATCTTTGACATAAAACATCCTCCCATCTCTATTCCAAAAAATTATAACTTTTCCAATGTTAATAATCTGCTCAGTTTCTCTATTTCCTTTATCGGATAAAATAACCTGTTCTCCTAGTCCCATATCATCAAACGACCATATTACGCATACAAAGACCATCTCTTTACAAGATGACCACTGCGTAAATGAAAGTGCCTCATCTGTGTGTCCATTCTTTATCAATGTCTGGATTGTGGAAAGCTGATTTTTATAATCGTGCATTTTTCTTCGCTGACGCTCATAGATTTCTTCCCGGTCCTGATAATTTGCAATACGATTTTTCTGATTTTGTTCCGTAAGTACCGCAATTTTTATTCTCTCTTCTTTTTCAATGGTATTCTGCATGAACTCCATAAGGATAAGGTTAATCGCAACCAGTCCCACTGAAAGAAATAAAAATACATTCTGCATGTCAATACATCCCGGCATACTCATATCAGTTTCTATGCCAGCACATCAAATGTCGAAACTCCATTTTCTGTCACTCCTGTAGAAGTTGAAGTACCTAGCAGTTCCACCAGTTTTCCTGTTAGGTCTGCCACATCTTTTCCATCAATTTTCAGATTATATTGCCGTTCTTCCTGCTCCTGTTTTTCGGCACGCTGTTTTTCCAGCCGTTCCTCTGTCTCTTTCTTTTCTGCTTTCCTTTTCTCGAGTCTTTCTTCAAGTTCTTTCCTTGCTTTTTCTGTTCCCG
>NZ_JBBMEX010000028.1:0-2774 GCF_040096355.1 Maccoyibacter intestinihominis | reverse complement strand
CATAGTATCAATTTCTATAATTTTGAAGAAAGAAAAGATTACAAACAAGGTATTGAAGGTAGTGGAGAGAATTGCCCGGAATGAAGTGGAAAAAACAGTTCTTGGCAGGACGGCAGAGTGTTCAGCGATTTATCACCAGCCGAAAAGACCGAAGAAAAGGGAAAACTAGGTCAGAATAATGAAATATTTTGTGGAGTGTTGCGGTTGTGATTATCGTAATGGCAAAACAAAAGGAGTAAGATAACTCCAAAAGTGTTATCTTACTCCAATAAATCAATTAAAGGTTACTGCTTGGGCTTCGGATGGAGAGAGCAGGTACGGTTCTGACTGACAGAAGAACCGTGGAAAGGAGTTAATATGGGATTAGGCGTTGAAAATTCAGTTAAATCCGGGCGGGAATCTGACCTATCAGGATTACGCAAGCGATATCTGGGAAATTTTAGCATATAACCGGACACAGCACAAAGATATTATGTCTGAGTTAAACGTACAGTTTGTGATAGTAGACGGTACAATTCAGATAAACTGATTGGAGGAATAGAAGTATGCACATCGGTTTTGGTCAGAATACCGTATCTTCATTGTACGGTCATCAAAAAGGCGATCATATGAAAACTATAGGGTTTTCTCATAAAAAGCATAAGGCAAATGAATCGCAAGAAAAAATGACCGTAACATCCGGCAAGGACGTATGCCGGAAGATAGAACATTCAGATGAAGTCGATGGGGAAAATCAGGAAAACACATATATACATGATAGTTTTGCCTTAGACGCTAGTTACGCAAATTATATCAGAGAAACGGTGCCTAAAACTGTTTGGTCAAATGATTATCTTCGAGAATTATGGGATGAAAATGCTAAATATTTAAAAAGTATCCGTGAAAGTAAAAATGGGTATGGTTTCGATGATATTGGAATGGGAGCTGCATATGCCTATTCTACTATGTATCAAAAAATTGTAGAAGGATATAGGAATGGAACAAGAGAAGTGTATGTATGCGATAATCCAGAGAGTGGAAAAAGACGTCTGTTGTCAATGGATGAAGAATTGGAAAAGCTAAATAAAGGTTTTGAGGAACTGATAAAATGGGACAAAATGGTTGCCAAAAGTCAAAAGCAAAATGCAGAAAATAAGCAGAAATTTCAGAATACAAAATTGGATGAATCGTTTGATGCCTTTGATATAAATCAGGCATGTGACTATATTCAAGATTCTTATTTAGAGTTCCGTTCACTTTATCTGGAGCAATATGAAAGAACGGGAGGAAATATAGATATAAAGTCTTTGTTTTCTTCTGTTTTAAGAAGCGGAAATCAGGATATGCATAAATATTGTGAATTTCTGTTTGAAAAAATTGGTTTTATTGTTTAATGCGGGTATTAAAATGTTTGAGAAATATTGAAATAATAAGGAAAAAGCAAGGGAGGGCAGTGGACTATGAACATTTTAAATAAACAGATTGATTCCATCTATGACCGACAGAAAAATTTATATAGTAAATATCCGCATTATAGCCAACAGAATGCAGAAAGTAAAAAGGTATGCGAACAAGAAAAAATCACAGCAACATCTGGAAAGGATGTATTGGGTATCACAAAAGGAGATAAAGAAAATTCTTATATTGTGCATTTCTCTGATTCTGCAATGGTCAGCAGGGCAGTTGCAAGAGGATATGTTACGGTCAATGGTAAAGAGGTGGAATTGACGGAAGATACCAAGCAGCAGTTGTTAAAGACAGACAAAGAAGCAAGTGCTGCGAGAGAAAAGGCATATCAGGATTGGTTGATAGTTTCTCGCAACTCTATTTTACCATAAATCTTGAGGAGATATTTTATTTTAACAACAAAAAATGCCGTATTTATGCGGCTTTTGGCGTTTCGCAAACGCCTATTTGATATAAAGGCATGAAAAAGTGCTGATAAAGGAGGATTAAAAATGGCTATTAGTGGAATAGGACAGAGCTATTATCAGAACAATGTTGCAACAACGAAAAGTACAAAGAGCGTAAACAGCACGGGAGAAACGGGCAATACAAAGGAATTATCAGAAGCGGAAGAAATGGCGATTTTCAAAAAGGAATTTTATGCTGAAATTGATAAGATACCCAGAAATAGAACTATAACCAATGTGGCTATCAACATATCAGAGGAAGCATTTAAGAATATGAAAGATGATCCGGAGTACAGGCAAAAGATATTATCAGCACTTAAACGTGACTTAACTTCGTCCTTTGCACCGTTGGAAGCTTCTATGGTGCTCACTGTAGGAGCTACTGCTAAAGATTATAGGGGCGATTCATGGTCTGGTGTTAATAATCAATCGGAATTTTTTGCTCGTTCACAAAACAGTTTTTATAAAAAGACAAGCAACAAGAAAGATAGACAAAAAGAGCTTTTGGAAGAATATCTGGAAAAACGGGCGCAGGTTAAAAAACAGCAGCAGGAAATGTTGAATGAAAAGATTGCAAAGCAGGAACAGGAAAGAAGCCGATTATTACGGTCGTGGAACAATGAAAGGCTGTTGTCAAAAGCGTCTAATGCTTATGAAGCAAGATACCAAACGGCAGTTGTTAAAGGTAGATAAAGAAGCAAGTGCCGCGAGAGAAAAGGCATATCAGGATTATGTTATGCAGTATGAGATGGCGGTTGCAAAGCAACAGAGTGAAGCGTGGAGAAAAGCGTTAGATGGAGTGCCAGATAGTTTAAGAATGTTGTTGGAAATAAATAATACTGAAAATGTGCCGGAATATTCAGAAAAACAAAAAAAGCAATA
>NZ_JBBMEX010000027.1:0-2925 GCF_040096355.1 Maccoyibacter intestinihominis | reverse complement strand
TCTGTGCCAATATCTGCCATTGCTGATTTTCGTTTTCCAAAAGTTCTATCTTCGTTTTCTGTTCTTCCATCTTGGAAAGTAGTTCCTCGGTATTTGGCAAAATGTTGAGCAGCTCGGATAACTCGCTGTTTAATTTTTGCAATTTCTGATTCTGTTCCTGCATAAGAGAGAGTTGGGTGTCCCGGTTCTGCATTTCCAGAAGCATTTCTGCCATTAAGGTCTGCTGTTCTTCGATTTGCCCAATCATGGACTCCATTAAGGGTATAATTTCCCGGCTTTCTTCTAATGTCATTTAATCGCTCCTTCCATAATGATAATGCACCTGATACTTTCCCAAAGGTGTCCAGTATCTTTTGCAATAACGTGTTTTGTTGTTTTATGATTTGATTTTCCGCTACTTTCCACGAACCTTTTATTTCCTGCCCGGCAAGAAACTTTTGTTCAATCTTTCTTGCGTCAGCACCTTCATGGATGGTAGGAATCTGGAGTTTTCCCTGCTTTTCGTAAGAACGGTGATCGACCTGATTATGCAAAGGCAGATGTTCATTACACACCTTTGCCCACTCGCTCCGCCACAGTTCACAGTTTTTTGGATTGTTCCATCCCGTAGCATCGGTCAGTACCCGTTTCCATTGCAGGCGGTTTCTTGCACCAATCTTCTGGATTCCGTTTTCATCTAATACAGGGATACGGATTCCATGACGGTCAGGGTTTTTCTTATCCTGCCACCAGTTCGGATGGGATTCATCAATCACGATATTTCCGCTTTTATCTCTGACAAAATCCCAATCTTTGACTTCTTTCTTCCCCCAAGAATGATCCGGGTTAAAAGGGCGCATTGTCAGAAGCAGATGGACATGAGGATTGCCATCCCCTTTGTCGTGGATACTCCAATCAGCACACATTCCCTTATCCACAAATGTTTTTTTGATATAGTCGGCTGTATATTGAATCTGTTCCTGTCTGCTCCATTCTTTGGGGAGGGCAAATTCAAATGACCTGCCAAGTTGGGCATCTGCACTTTTTTCAATCTTCAATACCTCATTCCATAACCTTTGTTTCTGAAATGTGATTTTAAATTTTTCTAAAGCAGCTTCTTTATCTTCTGACCTTTTGTATCGGACAGATTTTTGAAAGCGTTTTATATTTTCTTCTGGTACTATCTGCCATTCAGGAGGTGCGTTTTCGCACATCATCAGCCGGGTGTAGACCACTTCTTTTTTAGAAGTGTAATAACTGATTCGCCCGGTTTCCTCGTTTTTCATCACATCCCCATTGAGATATGCGGAAGCGGAGATAACAGATTTCCCTTTACTTCGTCCGACTATTTTGATTGTGTAATGAAAAATCGCCATGTCTGGATTCCCCCTTTCTGCACATCCGGCATAGATTTCCGGCAACATTGCTTTCAGTTTTAGAAAAAGCAGTATTGCCGGAACGCCCTCTGCGTAAGAGTGCCCTGCGCATAGCAGCCTGCATGGAATGCGCCCCTCTGGCGAAGAGTGCCTCCTGCGGCATGAGCAGGTCTGGCTGAAAGCCCCGCCGACGGAACGAGCCCGGCAAGCGTGAGCGAAGACCGGTTGCCACTTGTGGCAAACTTATTGGGACGACCTCTGGTTGTCCATAAGTGCGCCCTTCATGAAAAAGCAATGAAGGGAATGAAAAACTCATCCCCCCCGCCATTACACTTCCTCCATATCGGTATGTGTTTCTTTCTGCATTGCCTTTGAAAAAAATTTCCCATTGGCTTCCTGCTTTTTCAGAAAACCAATCAGCTTTGGGATGTCCTCTTCCTCGATAGGCGCACCGAGAACGGATTCCACCGCACCGCCAACCTGACAGAGCCTATGGGTTCGTTTTTTACTTTCTTCGGCTTTCTTTCGTTTCAGAAGTTCTTTCTTCTGTGCTGCATATCGTTTTGCTTTTTCAAGGCTTTCCTGTTCCTTCTTTTCCATTTCAAGCATTCGTTCTTCATAACTTTTTGTTGATTTTGCCATGATTACATTCCCCTTTCTTTTACAAACATAAGTTCTCGGTTGCGTATCAGAAGAAGCACATGGTATAATCTTCTTGCGTGTAGGTATATCATGGCTTCGGTCTGATAGAACCTTTGGCGGTTTCTTTGGAAGCCGCCTTTTTAATTTGCCGCAGTTCTTGTTACGGCTTTTACATTTCCTCTATCCCTCAAATCACGACCTTCATTCGCTTCCATAAACATTTCCAGAATATCGGTTTTAATCAGGACTTTACGACCAACCTTTAATACCGGAAGTTTCTTCCATTCTACAAGCTGTCTTAAGGTGTTTCTGCCGATTCCCGTATAGTCGGCAGCTTCTTCGATGGATAATGCAATTTTTCTTTGCGTCATATAATCACCTCCTTATAAATTGCATTATGCAATTCTTGTGATGTAAGTATATCCTTTTCATATCTTTTTGTCAAGCGTTACGAAATATTAAAAATAATTTTTAAGTTGCATATTGCAATTACAGAAAAACAATGCTATAATTCATACATACCGAAAAAGGAGGCAGTCAGCATGAAAGATAAAGAACTACGCAAGCTGATAGGCAGCAGAGTAAAACAGCGCCGTCTGGAATTGAATCTGACACAGCCTTATGTCGCAGAAAAGATGGGTGTTACCGCTTCTACAATCCTGCGTTATGAGAATGGTTCGATTGACAATACGAAAAAAATGGTGCTGGAAGGTCTTTCGGAAGCACTCCATGTATCTGTGGAATGGCTCAAAGGGGAAACAGATGAATATGAAACCGACATTACGGATAAGAGAGAGTTACAGATTCGTGATGCGATGGGAGATATTCTGGAACAGTTACCGCTTGCCCTTACCAAAGAAGAAGATGCTTTTTCAAAAGATTTATTACTGCTGATGTTAAAACAATATGGTCTGTTTTTGGATTCCTT
>NZ_JBBMEX010000026.1:0-5587 GCF_040096355.1 Maccoyibacter intestinihominis | reverse complement strand
TGCTTCTGAATATTTGACAGAAGATGAAATGAAAGATTTAAAAGAGAAGATTAATGCAATGACAGCAGATGTAGATTTTTTGAATGCTCAGGAGGGATATAGAGGAACTTCCTATGAATCTGTATTTTTGTTAAGTGCAAGTGAAGCGGGGCTAAGAAAAGTAAATGAAATGTATGTTCCAGAGCAATTACAAGCAGGTTTTTCAGACATGATTGACGAATATGTTCATTTTAATGATTCGGCATGTAATTCCATCATGGAGAGAATGACACCAGATTACATGGTTGTTGGAATTGGAAGTAAAACAGAATCTTATAAGTACAAGTCAGAAATAATCTCAGATGAGACAGATTTTTATACAAATGAGAAGAAAGAGATAAGTGGTATCTGCAATCAGTTTTTAAATGGTAAAACAGATCAAAAATTATTTTGTAATGAAATGAAAGACCGTTTAAATGATTACTATGGAAGCAGGTATGAATTAAGAAATCAGTCAGAAGCTGTTGAAGGCAGAGTAAGTAATATGTTGAGTAAATTACAACATATGTATGCACTTTAGGATTATGATGGAAATATGCAATGGTTATTGCTGAGTGTCAAAATTCAAAAGATGATATCAGTATGGTGGTTTGCAAATAAAGTTACATATCATATTGATGCTGGGAGAAATCCAACAGGTAGCATAGTTGGAAGAACTCCGAATAATGAAGAAAGGAGTTATTATAAAATGGAGGTATCAAATAATTATAGCACAGCAAAATTATGGGGCACTTCGGATAAAAAAGTTTCTAAATCTTCTGAAAAAAACAAATGGAAATTAACGGATTCCTTAAAAGAGAAAATTGTTGAACTGGCAAAAAAAGATGCACAGGACAACGTATATATGGGAAATGCGTTTATGAATTTGCGTAAGATGGAAGTAAGCAAAGTGGCACCGAACAGGGCAGCCTTAATTGGAAAATTTAATCAATCAATGAATTCCGGCAATATGTCCGCAATGAAAGAAGTTGAAAAAGCTGATAAAAAATGGCTCTGTATTTTGTTCGGGATACCATATGAGGCAGAGTTTCAGGGAGAGGGAACAGGATCAGCAGCTCATGTATATAACGAATGTGGTGAAGAAGTTCTGACATATACAGAGGGAGTAGGCTGGCAAGAAAAGGAAACAAAAGCAGAGTCACAGGTACATTCGGCGTTAAAATCGACATATTATGAGGCTTTTTGTGATGCAAGAAAAGCATTAAACAGTGAACAAAGAACTGGTAGTATGAATGAAAATATAATGTCACAAGGCAATTTTGATATGAAAGCGTAAAGAGCGTGCGATTAAAATAAGAATGGCTGGAAGAAAGAAAATGATTTGGTATTGAAAATAGGCTTTGACAGCAGTGAATTGTATGATATAGGGCAGGAAAAAGGATATGGAGCAGCACAGAATACGTGGATGAAAGGTGTTAGCCAAAGTATGTTTGAAGCCAGAGTGTGACCAATGGATGACAGAAAGTATGAACCGCTTTAAGAAGTGGTTGAATAAAATTTTTATTGAAACTTCAAGCTGTTGGAGGTGGATTTATGGGAATCTCTTTTTCAAATATAGGAACAGTTGGAAGGGAACAGCTAATTACTTCTGGTAGTAATGGAGAACCAAACTGGTCTTATATTCCATCGAAAGGAAAAAGTACGAAAACGCAGACTGAATTTGTGAGTGAGATTAAGAAACTGGCACAAAAGGCTGCCAATGCTACTGATAAAACGGAACAAGACTCTATTTCAAGGCAGGTATTGCAGTTAAGGGCGGAATATTTGTCAGAGGTTGCACCGGATAGAAAGCAGTTGTACCAGCAGGCAAAAAGTGCAATGAAAAACCCAAATACCAATCCAAAATGTAAAGGGATTGGAGAATTAACCTTACTGGATTTTTTGGAACAGGCAGAGGGAAAAAATCAGAATCTTGCAGACAAGCAGATTGCACTGGCAGGAGGCGGAACATTAAATTTCACAATTTTAACATCAGGTGGTTATGGTGTTCAAATTCAGAGTCAGGGCGTGAATGTATTGTTAAATACCGGTGCCGGCTGGGGGTATGAAATGACTCCGGCAGAACTTACAAAAAAAGATGAATTCTATTCCATTTACTGGAAGGAATATAACGCCGTAAAGAATGGTATGAATTCTGAATTAAAAGAATTACCGGATTATCTGGAAAAAAGATCAGTTTTTGAAGCGAAAGTCTGATGATAATAATGCAATTCAAATAAAAAGGGGTATTGATATATGCAGATTAGGTCCAACTATTCTATGAATGGTGTGCCATACGAAAACAGGCGCAGACCGAATGATATTCCTCAATTTAGTACAGAACGTGCAGAACAGGAAAATGAGAGTATAAATCCATATATGGCAGATGTGGATTTTAACGAAAAAGCATTTGATATGATTGGTCCGAATGCTCCGCAGGAGGTAAAGGATGCATGGATGGAAGCAGCGAAGGAAGTAAATGCGAATGGTCTGGGAATAAAGAAAAATGGAATGTTGAGCCATATATCACAGATGATGGTACAAAGGCTGAATAAGCAGATGAAGGGTGAGGGCGATGTGGATAACATCGACATTTTGGGAAACACAACAGAATCTGCAATTCAGGCAACGAAACAGGCACTATATAATTTAGACCATCCACTGGAATATGTCCCGAAAAGCATAGAGGTTCAGAGGGCTTGTATGAAGGAAAGAGAATTCTATGTTGCGTTTCTGGAAAGACTGGAAAAGTTATAATTGACTGGAACAGAAACGGAAAATGACAACGATGAGACATATATAAAATTATTTAGGAGATAACATATGAGTGATAGCACTCTTCACATCGGAACGCTTGCTTCAAATAATGTAAACAATATTGTAAATGATACAAGTAAATATGATGAATACAAAGAAAAAGTAAAGGATTTGGAAAAAGAACTTCAAACCCGAAAAGACACTTTTGAGAAAATGACAGAACCACTGGTATATGTATGTGACTGTTATCAAAAATTTAATGTAGTCACAGGTATGCCTAAAAGCACATTCGGAGATTCTTTTGGCTATGCAATGCAGAAAGAAATTTCGGATTATATGCAGGATTTTTATGCTGGAAAGGTGAGCAGTGAGGATCTTGATTCTTATTTTGAGAAATGTTGTACTTCCATGCGTACTTACCGGATCGGACAGCATCAGACATCCGGAACTAATGAAGCAGATAATACACAGATCGTAAGTGAGATGTATGAGGTTTTTGTGAAAGAAAATGCAAGGGCGGCAGGTCAGGCGAACTATCAGGAAGGAAATGCATTGAATGAAAAATACTATTCTGATGGTCACAGTGATTGGACTTATTATAATTCAGATTATTACTATCAATGCAATGACACCAATGCGGCATTGAGAGAATCTGCCCGGAAGATGACGGAAAAATGGGAATTGGACGGGATTGACTGTGATGAAATCGAAGCAAATTCCAGCCTTACGTTAGACGGTGGTTTTGATTTTAACAGCATATGGAATTCGGATTTCAGAAATCAGGTTGGAAGGAGCAGTCTGGCAAAGGAATCAACGATACCACTTGAGAATTTTAAGATGTTTTTTAAGGAACAGGTAACGTCTTTTACAGAGGACAATAAATTTAATGGTAATCTGAAAATAACGATCGGAAAGAACAATTTCGATTTAGACGTCCCATTTCAGACATTACGCACCGGACTGGAAGGCGAAATCCGTAATGTATGGGATTTAATGGAAGATTATTATTCGGATACTAAAGACAATTCCAAAGTCAAAGATTTCCTGAGTAATATGTCTGTATTTACACGATGGTATTCGTATGAAACAGGAATCAATGACAGATTCGGTGATTATTGAGATAGTGACAGATTAGGATAATCCGATATATATAAGAAGGTTGGTGATATTATGAATATATTTTTTAACAGTCGAATTAATGCTAATCAGTCGTTGCTTAATGTTCTGTTTGGTCAACAACAAAAAGCGGCAAGCAGGCAAAACACTGGTTGTAGAGGCATAAGAGATACTTTAACGATAAGTGCATCAGGAAAGGAAAAACTGACAAAAAGTACAAGTGGAAGAACACATAATACAAGTATTGATAGCAGCATTGATTTAAAGTTCTATATAGCTTCAGCAAAAAAAACGAATCAAGAGATCATTGAGAATGCAGGAACACAGATTAATGCGAAAACAAGTGAATATATGAGTACAGGTAAAGCATTTAGGGCGGCATTAACGGAAAAGTATTCTAAGCTTGCCGCAGAAGCAAAAACACATTCTAACCCTGAAAATTATATTCATTCCAAGTATTTTGATAAGAGTTCAGAGTATTACGAGACTAATTTGACTGATACAGAACGTAGGATTGCATATAATTATGAGATGCAGATGTGCCGGACAGGAAAAATAAATGGTGTAAATTATCAGGATTCTTTGTTCAGGGGAATTGAAGTGGACGGCGACAGTGTAGATTCGGATAAAATCCAATTTGAAAGAGCATTGGTAAATTCGCAGATTTCAAATATTTTAAAGCAGGCTGGTGTAGATACATCTTCTATTACGAAAGATTGTACTTTTACTGTCGATCCATACAGTTACGAGATAACGGTAGATGGCGTGGATGAAGAAACAAAGGTGTTGATGCAGAATGCTTTAAATGTAGGTAATAATGGGAAAAATTTCTATAAGCATATCTATTATTGCTCAACACAAGATGGCTGTGAGAGTTCTCAAGTAACAGAGGAATCAAAGATGAAATACGAAGCATATCATCAGGTTTATAGTTATACAGGATATGGATTAGACAAACTTGAGGAAAAAAATGGGACATATTATACGGAGTCGGGAGAGAATATATTAGACTTAGTGGATAGTGCAGTTGAAAGTTCCGGAAAAGTTCCGAAAGAGTTTAATCAGCAAATGAAGAATTGGATACATGACCTGGTTTCAACGATATCGACCAGAGGATGGAACAATGTGCCAGATATGGCTTTAAGCATTTTATATGGAAAGAGCGGTTTAAAGGACATGAACCAGCTGATTACATACCAGTATGAAGCTGATCGTATGAACAGACAATGGTATTCTGTGCTTTAGAAATATGCTAAAAACAAAAATACTTAATAAAGTGAGTTCCTTTATTTCTTGGAGATTTATGACGATCTATACTATATAGCATAGAGTTAATTCAAACGGATTTAGAATGTATTTACACGGAGGTTTTATATGTCAATGAATATCAGCGGATTAGGCAATACCTATAATGGCATCAACACAAATAGCAAAAGATTGAAATCGAAGTAAAGTATAAAATTGCTGTGACGGTTATGGAACTGCGATTTTGGCTAAAAGATTGTGAATCACCAATATAATCGGGATTTGTGAGTAGAGGGCACTTATGAAAAATAAAAGTATCAATCAAGTTTCCATAATAAATGGTGAAGATGGTCCCACAAGTGTTTTTATATTTGGAGAAGCTCAAAAGCAATCTCTAAAGATTAGAATCCGAAATGCTATCTATCAATCCAGACGAAAAAGGATAGAAAAG
>NZ_JBBMEX010000025.1:0-5762 GCF_040096355.1 Maccoyibacter intestinihominis | reverse complement strand
CTGTAACTGCCATATTAACATATCTCCTTTCATTATTCGGAGTCCTTCCAACTATGCCACCTGTTGGATTTCTCTCACCTACATCTATACTTTAAAATCTAATCCACCAAGAGTATCATCCATCTGATCTAAAATACTTGTATCAAATGCATCTCCCGGCTTCCATCCAGGATTATTTTTCTTTACCAGTGTCTCCATTCTTGAAGCATAATCTCCAGCCATTCTGCTCAATGTCCACGAAGCGGAATTTCGCTGTTCAGAAGGAATCGTATTCAAATACTGTTTGATTACATCATGTCTCTTGCTTTCTTCTGGTATATATGCACCATTGCTACTGATAAAATCCTGCTTTACAACCTTTTCTAAATCCGACTTCACCTTATCCGATACAGACACTATCTTTTTCCAATCCTTACCATTGATACAACGGTCTGCCTGTTCCTTTGATAAAAAAGGTACACCATCTTTATTATAGTAATAATTGTTATTTCTATATTGACACCCAGAATCTACGGTCGTAATCCCAGTCTGCTTGTGTGAAGAATTTTTCTGAAAGAAGAATTTGTTTATTAGCAAACTTTGCGAAAATAAATTTTTATTGTTAATATTTACATTCATATTTCACTCTCTCCTATAATACAAAATTGTAGCCACATTACATTTTTAATATGTATAATATACTTTTATTGTTTCAGTGGATGTTGAAACTGTTCCTTTTGTAACAATCCATATTTTCCACTTGCCTGACGGATCAAAACCATTAAAATCATTAATTGTTATTGTTCCACTCTTACTTACTGTTGTATAATTAACATTTCCATTGCCATCTTCTACATATAAATAAAACGAATCACTTCCTGAACTAACCCTACTATACACCTCTATTTTTAAAATCTGAGGATTTGATCCACTTACAGACCCTGATGAAACAGTTGAAATATTTGATACTGTCCCATATACAGAATTTAATTTTGTTGTTGTCTTAGTCCAATAATTTGTAGCCCTCACTGATACAGTAGAATTTATAGTTATTGTTTCTTCTGCCGGTGCAACTTCTGCTGCCGATACAGGAGTTACAAGAAGAGCTGTGCATAATACGATTCCACTCAAAAAATAAGATATAATTTTCTTCATCGTAAATACCTCCATAATAATATTTCAAAATAATATGGCTACAATTTCTTTCACCAATTTTAATCACCAGTTTACAACTTTATAAATGGTAGACTTGTTGATGAATCAACCGATTTAAAGCCTTTTTCACAGCATTTGTTTTTATGTGTGTTTCGACATTTTTGACGAAAGTGGCAAAAAATATCTGTCTGCGAATACCCTGGCTTAATTCAAAACGAAATTCCTGTACACTCTTTGTGCGATATTCAGAAAAAGTTTTATCCTGATACGGCAAAAGTTTCATGGCACAATAGCTGATATTGATCAGATTGACCAGCATTTCAATCCCTTTGCAGCTCCGCACCATATAGCTGCAAAAAGACCAGAATGTTTTCTGCTCATAGTCGCTTGTCTCAATATTCCAGCGAAATGAGTACAGAAACAGTGGGATATATTTCATCCAGTCACTGCCGGTCTGATTCAATGGTGCTTTTTCCTGCCATGCACAGAAAATCTGCAGTTCTTCTGGAAAAATCGTACTGAAAACAGGCGTTTTTTACCATGCTCTTTTTCTGTGGCTGTGACATAAGCCAGAACTTCCTGATTGCCAAAGATTCTGGTAAAGACACGGCGGACACCGGTATAGTAATCACCGATTTTTTCACCGGAAAAGGTAAAGTCAGTCTCAACAGAAAGCTGTTTTCCATGTTTAGCCGGACGCCCCCTGCGGCCGGTATGTGCAGGAGCAAGGTCATACATAACAGAATCAATCCTTGCATTACCAATAAGATCCAGGTTCGGATATTCATTGACAATACAGACCAGATTTTGTTTCGTATACCAGCTGTCACAGAGAATAATGACATGTTCCCTGCTTTGAAATTCAGGCATGACTTTACGGATCATGGTGGCAGCAAGTTCCAGTTTGGATTCTTTTTTCTTCCACATACGGTATCCAAGCGGAACGGAAAGATAAGAGATCTTATCCTGATTCCACACAGGTACGCAAAGCATGATACTTACAAAACAGTGTCCATTCAGATAGTTAGAACTGTTTTGTGCAGCATGGTCAAACAGTTTTGAAACGTTTTCTCAAATATTAATCGTCAATAAATTACAATCAGGCATTATTAACATTTGTGTTTGTCATAATCATATCGAATGGCTTGAGTATTTAATTTCCATCAATGTAAACTTATCTTCTTCCAAAGCATTAATCTTTAGCCTTTAAATTTTAACACTCATCAATAACTGCGATAACTGATTTTGATTATGATGAATCATTGTATATTTTTCCTTAAATGATGTGATTGCACCATACATTTTCTCAGTTAAATTTTCTGGGATTTCGTCCTTTCCCTTTGTTTTCTGTTCCCCAATGTAATCTGACGCTAATGCAGACCTTGATGTAATTTTTGAAATTTTATTCATTTCTTCACCGATAATTCCACGGGCATGCTGATTTGTTGTCTCCATTGTCACAAAATCATCCACCGTTTTCTTATATGCTACATCTAAATTGCTTAATTCTTCATCCCGTGTAAGCTTACGAGGTCCATTTTCATCAGCTACATATATTTCTCTGGTTCCATTTTCATAGCCCTTCACAATTTCATCATATAATTCTGCGTATGCTTTAACATAATTATTTGCCTTGTCAGTAATATTTAAGGCACTTTTTCCTGTATCAACATTTTGATTCTGCTGTGCTGCCTTCTTTTGAATTTCATAACTATAATCAATATCACTGATTTTTTTACTCTCTAACAGTTCCTTTCTTTGAACCACATCATCATATTTTTCCTGTCCACTCTGCTGTATACGATTACGATAATACTCCAATCCCTCATTAGAAATCGAAAGCTTTACGGATTGTTCCATCGTATGTTTTTCATTTGCCTGCTTATTTTCTTTCTGAACTTTAGCATCATTTTTTTCTATTATGGGATTCATATTATTCATATAACTAGATATTTTCATATTTTTACCTCTTTCAATTATTCAAATATCCCTGATCCAGTTCTTCTTTCGACCAGACTCTTTCATACGTTCCACCAATTTCGTCAAAAACCTTTTGCCATGTAGAAAATTTATGGATTTCCTCCATGCTATCCTTGTTATTCTGAAGCCATTCATACAGCTTTTCATACATAGAACCAGAAAACCGGACACTCCAATTGTTTTTATAATTTTCATTGTCACTGTATGACATTCCATCAGCTCCTATGGATATAATTCCCTGATCTGTCCGTTTTGCCATTCCTCTAATCTCTAAATCAGCCCAGATAAAACCTTCTTCCCGACTCTCAATTAAATTAGGGTATTTGTCAAAATACATCTCCGCTAATTCTTCATACCTCTTCCGATCCGCTTCATTTTGCAGAAGAACCTTGCCACCTCTGCCTTCTTCACCGTCTTTTACTAAATACTGGATGCCGGTACCTGAATGTGTATTTAATGTAAATCCCTGCAAAGTCTCCACATCCAGCGAATCTTTATCCATTACATTCTGCAATGCATCTTTTAATTCATCATCTAATACCAGGGCATCGTAACTCATCGTTCCATGCTCAGAAATCAAAAACTGCTTTCCTGTTGTTTCATCCTGTCTTATTTTTATATCAGAATAGGAAAATGCCCCCAAACGCTCCCCGTCTTTATTGTATATATCAAAACATTCAGCTTCATTATCGGGTACGATTCTATAATTTTCGGATTCGTACTCTGAATATTCCTGTTTCAAAGTATTTATCGTTTTTCCTGACAGTGCCAGATAAGAATCCATCACTGTACTTTTCTTAGCACGATTGATATCCGCTCTACTGCTAATATCCTCCTTATCCACCGTCTGAGCCAAAGTGTCAGCCCACTTATTCTGGTTCCGATTTGGTTTTAGGTTGTTATAACCTGTTGAATAACGGCTCTCCGCTCCTATACTTCCAATCATTTTTTAAATTCCTCCCGACATTTTATTCTCTTATTTTAGATGCCAACACGGTATAAAATTCTTTTTCCTGTTGCAGATATGCTGCCCTTTCATCTGTAACGGCTGCCAGCGGATTTTCTATTCTCTCCAATACTTTGTCGATAGCTGCTAAATAACTTTCTTTCGTTTCACCAAAAATATTGTCATCACCACCTGTCAGAAAATCCTGCTCTACCGATAGCTGCGTTAATATACTGGTTACATCCGTCTGAAATGGATTAAAACCAGTTTCTTCCAATGTTTCCTGCCATGCTGCCTTGACACTCTGCGGCACTGTCTGAAGGTAATAACCACTCATATAAGCAATCTGCTTTTTGGTTTTTTCGTCTGCAAACTGATAGGTTCTGTTATTCGCTTTTTTTGTACTTTTTCCTTTCGATGGAATATAAGACCAGTTTGGTTCTCCATTACTACCAGAAGTAATTAGCTGTTCCCTTCCAACTGTTCCTATATTTGAAAAAGAGATTCCCATAAATCCACCTCCAACAGCTTGAGGTTTTCGTATAAAATTTTATTCAACCACTTCTTAAAGCGGTTCATACTTTCTGTCATCCATTGGTCACACTCTAGCTTGGGCAGCTTGTTTAAATCCCTGCCAGCTGGAATGTTGTTATAATAGTCAGAATTATTTACAGTAACCATATTATCCCCCTGCCTTATATAAGTCTTATAATCTGTATCATGTAAATCATACTGGAACCCTATCGATAAACTTTTTTCATTTTATTTTCCACATTTTTTCTTCATTATTCGGAGTTCTTCCGACTATGTCACCTATTGGATTTCTCTCAGCCTCAATATGATATGTAATCCAAGTTCTCTTTTTTTCCTATGTTCAAATGACTAAGCACTATTTATACTTACTATTTGCATTTGGCAAATTAAGATATGTATCCATACTTTTCGTCCAAAGCAACGATAAGTCAAACCTTCCCAATTTGTTTAAATCTTCTATGCTTTTTTTGAACATTGCAATAAAATCTCTTCTGTCGTTAAGTCCCATATTACCAGCTTCAAGCGGCAGAGACGTGAAACCTCCCTGCTTTTCCACTTTGTAATGTGCCTCCAATGCACGCATTTCGACTACTGTAGCATTTGATGGATTAACATCATTGATATAAATTCTTTGCTCAAACTCTTTCCCGTTTTCATCCACACCTTTCGCTAACACCACAGGATTTTCATCCGTCGAATCATCCGCATATTTAAGACAATAAGAAAGACCTGTACCATTACCTCCTGTCCACAACATATTATCTGTTGTAAATATCTGATATACCTTTGGTGTTTCTGCCGTATAAAATGTCTTTTCCCCAGATGCAGGAGTTTTCATTTGATTACCTTTTTGTTGACCGTACAATGAAGATACGGTATTCAGACCAGAACCAATGTGCATACTTCTATTCCTCCAATCAGTTTATCTGAATTGTACCGTCTGCTATAACAAACTGTACATTTAACTCAGACATAATATCTTTGTGCTGTGTCCGATTATATGCTAAAATTTCCCGGATATCGCTTGCGTAAATGTCCCTCCTATTTACCATTGCATCTACCCATTTATCACATTCATTCCTTTTGAAATACTTTCAACTTTCACCGAATCCTCAAATGTGACTGTCATCTGTGTATCGTAAGTTTTCCATTCAAACTGCGACCAGCT
>NZ_JBBMEX010000024.1:0-6071 GCF_040096355.1 Maccoyibacter intestinihominis | reverse complement strand
TGGGCATTCTTATATGTCCTGCCCGTTTTGTTTCCAGCATTTTGTGTATTGCCATAACTATTCGTATATGACGCATATGTTCCTATTCCTGTAACTGCCATATTAACATATCTCCTTTCATTATTCGGAGTCCTTCCAACTATGCCACCTGTTGGATTTCTCTCAGAATCAATATAATATTGATCACACGCTAGCTTCAAATATACTTTGACTAATACCTTTCATCCACATATTCTGCGTTGCTCCATATCCTCTTTCCTGCCCTATATCATACAATCCACTGCTGTCAAATCCTATTTTCAATACTAAATCATTTTCTTTTTTCCAGCCATTTTTAGCATATTCCAACCATCTATTAGAATAAAGTTCATACCCTGCGCCATTTTTAGCCTTTTCCTTAAACAAGGCAAGTAAATCTGTGCCATCCTCTGCAATAAAAGTACCTTTTCTATATGTCGCATTGCGTGCATCATACCCTGTTGTCTCATACACTTCATGCCATAAAGAATATTGGTTCGCCTTTGTCCTATTTGCTTGCGAATTAACAATTTCATTGTCTGAATCATGCATACAAATCCACGCATGCGTCCAAATATTTTTTGCATTATCTCCTTCATTCAGCAATTTTTCTATCTGCGATAATGTGTCTCTATCTGTATTTCCTGACACAGTTAATTGATATGTATATGGATCAATAGAAAATGTCAAATCTGCTTGTTTTGATAATGATATTCCATTTTTTGAAAACAGATTTGAAATTTGCTGATTTACAACACTTCTTGCATATTGCTTTTCCTTGTCAGTATTGCGTATATAACCTGTACTTCTTGAAGCACCTGTATATACATCCTTGTAATTTCTTAATGCATAATCATACCGGGCAAATCCAGCCGAATATTTTCCCTCCGTTTGTAACATTCTTTTCTCATTGCGGTAAGCTATGGAACGCTGATCTTCTGTCATATATGAGCAAAAATTAGGTGAGGTCACATCACAATATTTTGATTCGATATATGCCATTGGATCAGAATGAGACAAATTTTCTTTGTACACTTTATCATAATGCTCCTGCAAAACTTTTTGTACGAAACGATCTTCCTCGGTAAGTCCATCATATTGATAACCTACAGTTGTACCAGTACTGGAAGTGTTTGGCAGATTATTTAAATCCCTGCCTACTGGTATGTTGTTGTAATAATTATTTACAGTAACCATACTAGCCCCTACCTTATATAAGTCTCATAACAACTGCCAACATTCTCTTGCAACATTAAACAGCCTTTCATGTCTCTAGAAAATATTTTTTAAGCATTGTGATATATTGTTCTAGCAAATAACCTCTGAGTCGTTTCCATAAAGTTCTTATCGTTACTCATAATATCCCAAATTACACTCTTTGCAATTCCTGCTGTGTATTTCGGTTCTTCATGCATTTCTAAAAATCTTTTTTGTGCTTTCTCCATCATGGATACCGCAGTATCTATATATTCTTTTTGTTCTGCTGTATTCTTCTTCATATTAGTTGTTTGAAAGAATTTAGAACCGTCGTTTGTCTGCTGACATACAATATATCCCACCAGATTTGCTAATCGCTTATTATATGCCCTGTCTAAACCTGCCAAGTCTTCATCAAGTGTTAATGAATTTTCTCCTGTGAGATTATAAGAGACCTGACGTTCTCCAGTCTCATGTTCTTTCACAATATAATTGTAACGTGTTTCATAAGCATCCATCATAGACTTCATCACATCCTCTAGATTGTATTTTCCGTCTTTTAACGTCAGTCCACTATGTTCTCTCATAGAAATATAATGTTCCCATTCAACCTCATTTGTATCTTGTATTGTTAATTCATATCCTATCGGTTCCTCAACTTTTGGCTTTACTTCTCTTAATTTTTCCCGCAATGCCCGCCTTCCTTCATTCGATATTTCTACATTGTCTATCTGCTTATTTTTATAAGCAACATTGCCATCCATACCTCTGAAATCTTTACTCTTTCTTTCCATTTCGAATAAACAAAACCTATCGTAAGAAGGTGTTTGAAATATTTTCATATCCGCTCCTTTCACATTTCGCAATCGCCTATTCACTTTCATGTTTACTAATTAGTGATATACATTTGCTTAAATTAGTCACTCATACAATATTCCTATACTTCCTTATCAATCTTACTTGACGTTAGAGAGGAATCTTTTTTCGAATATGTACCATTGTTTGTATAAGTCGCACTTGCGCGATTCGCAGCATTTGATATACCAGCTGCTTTCTGGGCTGTTTTGTCTGTCATGCCTGTCATCCATGAAGCATTTCTAAGGACATCTTTTGTATTGGATTCTCCTGCCTCCTTAACAACATCATTATAATCATCAATAAAAGATTTCACTTTTTTGGTAATTGCATCCCAGTCATAATCCTCTACCTCTGTTTCTTCCCCGGTCTTTTCATCCTTCTTTTTTATTTTCTTTTTTTCCCAGAGTGACGCATCGTTTAGTGCATCTGCTCCTTTACCAACTATAAACGAATATCTATCGGTGTATACACTGCCTGTTGTGTTGCATTCTGTGCATTTTCCAGAGTCGGTGTTTCTACTGTCACCTGTGTTTCCCCTTTGATATCCGTATTCTTTACGCTGTCTGTCTCCTCTGCCGCAGCCCCCGCAGATTCCTGTGTTTTCTCGGATTTATCAGTATTGTTCTTTGTTGCAGTGTCTTCTGTATTGCTGTTCTCCGCTTTTGTAGCTTCTTCTACTGATTTATTTGCATCTGCAAGTGTAGACATCTGTGCTGCTGTCGCAGACTGTGCCTTTGCCTGCAGCTCTGCCAGTTCTTCTTCCTTCTTCTCAGTATTTCCTTTTCCGGCATCCTGTTTGATTTCAGATTCAAGCACACTGGCACGTCCCTGTATCTGTGTTGCCATACTTCCCTGCACCTTTGCCTGTTTCATGGAAGAATCTGCGGAGATCATCGCCTGCATACTTGCCTGTGACAATCCGGTGTCTTTCTTTTTAGAAGTGTTACTTGTTCCAGCCACCATATCATCCATAGATGACGAATTTTTACTCTGCTGTTCCTTTCTCTGCTCGATCTGGTGCTGTCTTAACTGCTGATTGAGATTGTTAATCTCCTGCTGTATCTCCTGACGCTTTTTCATCTTATCCTCTAATGACATTTCTTCATTCGATGATAAGTCCTGTAGCTTCTGCTGTGCATTTGCAATCTGATTCTGAATATTTTTACTTACAGAATCATTCCCCTGTGTCATTCCCATTATTCCTGTCTGCGTATTTGTCCCACTAAATCCATTGATTCTCATCGTATTGTCCTCCTTGAGCTTAAATTCTGAAATTCGTTTCCTAAAAAATCTGTACAACATGATTTCTCTTTACTGATTCTTTCGGCATATCTTTCTTTACAATAAACAGCGATGTTGTGAACCGCCCTTTTTTTGTTGTGAAGCAAATAAAAAACACTAAATATTCTGATGTTTCACAGATTACTTAGTGCTTTTTGTCCTTATTCTACCTGTAACATAATACTTAGAACCACTTCCTGATTCTCCTGCTCTAAAAATATATCTCCCATATACATCCTTGCAACCCTCCGGATATTATGCAGTCCAATTCCATGCTCCTTCCCGGATTTCGTTGTTTCCGGCAGATCACTGTCCTTATAATTTAACTCTCCCTCATATCTGTTCTTTATGGTTATCATAAAAATACTGTTTTTCCGAAAAGAAGAGAGACTGATATAAGGATTTTCTCCACTTACATTTTCCATGCAATTATCCAGTGCATTGTTTAAGATCACGCTTAAATCAAATGCATTTAATTTCGTATCCTTTGGATAATGAAAATCTGATATAAAACGAATCTGCTTTTCCTTTGCTTCTCTTAACTTTTCCATCAGAATCACATCAATGACAGGACTCCCCGTTTTTATCTCAGGAGATATTTCATTCCACTCCTTTTTCAAATGCTCCATATATTCTGCTGCATCATCCATATGATTCTCTGCCACAAGATGTTCCAGCATCTGTATATGATTCCCCATGTCATGACGCAGGCTGCGGATATCCTGATACAGCTTTTCCACTTCCCCGATACGCTTTTTCATATCACTGACCTGATTTAATACCAGCTCCTGCCCTGTCTGTTCTTCCTGTGCCACCTTCCAGTTTTGAAACATCGTAGTCATAACAAGAATTGCTATGATAGAGATAAAATAATGCACGAAGCTTAAAGTTCCATAAAATCCATAGGTATCTGTCAGGCTCTTTCCTGTATCTTTTTCATAAATATTCAGATAATATTGCAGAATACCATACCCTGTAACTCCCACAAGAGAAGGTATGATAAGCATTACCAGCTCTTTAACGCTCATTTCATCATTTTTGTATACATATGCTTTATTGATCAGACCGATTGCGACTGCAAGGAAAATGATACAAAGCACAATATCCAGAATTCTCGTTCCAGCATAAAGTACATATTGCAGCCATTGTCTTCCTGCCATCGTATTCCCAAAAACCAGAGCTTTTGTGATAAAATCATCCATTCTGCCTGCCATTGCAACCGCAAGCCAACGGATAGAAAAAAATGTCACTGCAAGAAATATTTTCTGATAAATGTTTCTTCTGTCCTGTACATACATCACAAGAAATGCAGCCACAACTCCCAGCATATATGCAGAAAAATTGCCAATCTGCTGCGGTATCAGATACAGCACAGACATAATTCCAATATAAACAATACTGACCAGAGCAGCTTCCCTTTTCTTTTTCATATATGGATATACAAAAACACCAAAACAGATTCCTGTAATAATCAAAATTGCAATAACAGAAAACTTCGATGTGATCATCCAACATCTTTCCACTAAACTCATCTGACTTCATTTCCTTTCCTCTGGTTATACTTCAGATATTGCTTCACAAACTCCGGATAATTCTTTTTTGCAATCAATGCAGTTCCATTTTTCATAGTTACACAAGTTGCATCATATTTTTCTACATATTTAAAATGTACAAGATAGGCTCTGTGTGTTCGGAAAAAATCTGTTCCTACCATATCACTTAATTCCTGTAATTTACCATAGTATTCAATATCCGTACTTCGTGTATGGATAATAACTTTCCGGTTATACACCTCGGCATACACAATATCACGCAGAAAAATTTTTATATGACTTCCGGCGGTCTGTACCATGATATATTTTTCGTCTTTTTCAAGTCTGGAACTCCTTTTTATGTTATGGACTGCCTTTGTCACAACCTCTTTAAATTTCTCATCGGAAAATGGCTTAACCAGATAATGAAATGCTCCGACATCAAATGCCTGAAAAACATATTCCTCTGCTGCTGTCACAAAAATGAGTATCATATTCTCATTGTCCTGACGAAGCACCTTTGCCGTTTCCATCCCATCCATTCCCGGCATCTGAATATCCAAAAAAAGAATATCCGGCTTACTGCCACTTGCGATCAGTTCATCACCCGATAAATATTTATCTATAACCGCATCCGGCAATAACTTTTTTATTTTTTCTTCCAGTATCTGAACCATAGATACTTCATCATCGCAGATAGCAATTCGCATATTGTCACTTCCTTGCTTACATATATTTATAGCTATTATATCGGATAAGTTCATGCCATATCTATCTGGAATGTTGTGAATTGACCTTTTTTTGTTGTGAAAAGGTCATCAATTTATGCTAACAAATTTGTAAACATGAATAGAAGAACATAGTAATCCATATAATTGGGAAAACAGAAGAATTTGTCTGCTTGAGACCTGACGGATGTCTGGAACTGCCAAGCACACTCAGCATTGCCTGCCGGTCTGTTGCGAAACAGCTGGACGGATTTGAAAATTTCCCTTATTTCCCTTGCAGATTCCGCATAAGGGCAAAAATAAGGGAAAATACATATCATTTCAATATCTAAGGGGCTGGAAAGCCTGTAAAATAAGGAAAGTTCAGGAAATCTCTCCACAAATTCTGAATTATGAACTCAATTCCGTTACCAGTGAAGAATATCTTTTTGTCCGGTTCTTTATATCCTCCTCACTG
>NZ_JBBMEX010000023.1:0-6803 GCF_040096355.1 Maccoyibacter intestinihominis | reverse complement strand
AGCTGGTCGCAGTTTGAATGGAAAACTTACGATACACAGATGACAGTCACATTTGAGGATTCGGTGAAAGTTGAAAGCATTTCAAAAAATGGAAAGTTTAAGTGTATTATGGAGCCATATCCGGGTAATGAATTAGATTTTTAAAAAGTATTTCATGTAGGAGTCAGAGCATATTACTGACTCCTATGCAGAAAGGAGAACAATTTTATGAGTATAACGAAAGTTGGAAGTTCCTATAATTTCATTTATAACACAAAGACAGGTAAATTATCTACAAAAGATGGCAGCAAAAATGAATTTGTTGATTTTTGCAATGGAGATGTAAAGGGAGAAGATACAGAGACACTGAATCATTTTGATGAGCATACAAGATATCAGTTTACAAGAATGCTGTTTGCATATGGAACCGGAATGACCGGACAGAATCCTTTTGCCAATGATGAGAAAGTCGAGATTACAGCGGATATAGACAGTGCAACCCATACTTCCTTTTATGTGAATGGGCAGAAAGCGTTTACGGCAATTACGGGTATGTCATATCTCCCATCCGAGATTCAAACCTTTGGAACCGTACAGCAGCCATTTAAAACCAGAGGGTACAAACCATATGATCCCAGTACAAACAGTATCACGATTGGGGTTGGAAGCAGATTTAATCTTGGAAATGGATACAGCATGACGGTACAGGAAGATTTTGTCTGGGGCGAGGGCTATGGAAACGGAAGCAAGGCAGATGATGAAAGATGCAATATGATGATAGGTGGTCTGAGCTCCCTGATACATTTTGCGGATCAGCAGTATTTTTCAAGTATGACAGATACATACACCGATTATATTTTAGATTTTCTTGCGTCACAGGGAGTGGATACAAGCAGAGAATTTGTGATAAACGGGACACATTGCGAACTGGTAAATGGGAAAATAAGTGAAGTTGGTAACGATTATGTGGTGCCTAGTTCCATTCAGCAGAAAGCAGTGAAAAGATATGAAGAAAGTATGTCACAGCTTTTGAATAGCGGAACTTGGTATAGATGGTCATAAAAGTAATAGATCACTTGGACCGTTATGGAGAGTGAATAGATTCCGAATGACAGAGGAAAGGACAGCATATCTGCAACAGGAAAAAGAATTTTATACAGTGTTGGCATCCAAAATAGGAGAATAATTTTATGCATGATGCAAAAATGATATTGAGATAGGAGGAGTTCCATATGAAATTAGGGAAGAAAACAAAGACTGAAAAAGGAACATTTATGGCATATGCTTCTTGTTCATGTACTTGCTTCTGCGTATGTAAGTGCCAGAACTGTAATAGATCATTGGGGAGAAGAAAATAGAAATGGAAATAAACAATACTGGTTCTACATATGGGGCAGCATTTCGTCAAAAACCGATTTTTTTCATGTCTGGAAAGGAAACAGTGGCATTTTTTGAAGGAAAACTGAAGAAAAATATGACACTTCAGGAAGATTCCTGTACACTTGGCAGCAATGACACTTATCGCAGACAGCATACCACTTATGAGGTTTCGGACAAGAAGAAGGGAAGTACGTTTCTGGATCTGGATTTTCTGATTAAGGACGAAACCAGCAGTCTGAAAGGAAATCTCAGTGATAAAAAGGATGTGGATTTCTACAACTTTTCCATTCCATTTAATCGAACCATACAGAATTATTTTGGGGTTCAAATATACATGGACATGCCGGAAGGCTGTGATTATGACCTCACCTTATATGATGAATATGGCAATCAGGTCGGAAAGGCAGAATGGGACGGAGAAGGACGTAAAACACTGACCATCCCGAACTGGGATACAAATACCAATAAATATTGTATCAAGATAGAAAACAAAAATGGGGAAGAAGTTTCCCCGGATGATTATTATAAAATCAGTTTCAAGGTTTCTGAAAATAAAGAACAGGAAAAGACCGATGCCATAAGGGCGGCATTCGGGAACCTTCACGGTGCATACAGCCGGAAAGATGAAAATTGGAGGGAATACCTCGACAAATATAATGAAGTCCTGATGGATACAGAGAAAAATTATACAAAAGAAATGGATAAACTCCACCAGAAGCAGTTTGAAAGTCTGCCGGAAGAAAAGAAATACAAAGGCGGACGCACAGTGGATGAATTGTTGCAGGACATGGCAGAAGGAAAGACACTGGATGATGTGGAAATGGAGTATGTGAAAATTTTTGCCAACCTGAAAGATTTTGAGAAAGCACAGCAGAAGGCGGAACTGAAACATGATTTTTCCGAGGATTTTGTAAAGGATCTGGAAAGCAAAGGTATCTCACGTGATGAGCTGGATGGAATGCAGATAAAGATTGAAAGCAATGGGAATGTAACAGTGAGCGGTATCGAAGATAAAGAAGTCCGGGAACAGGTTCAGAAACTGGTAGAAGAAAAGTACAGTGACCGGATGTATCAGTATTACACAGGAATTGCTGACAGTGTGGGAAATCTGTCGTCCAATACCTACCAGTATGCCACGGATGTGCAGGAAGTCAGGCGTTACTTAAAAGGGGTTACGGGAGAAGATATTTCTCTGGAGAACCTTTACCTGACACCAGACGGAAAGATTGGCGGGCTGCCGGAAAAAGCTGCTAATCTGATCAACAAAACAAAGGACAATGCCAAGATAGAGCGGATAAAGGATGCATTGATAAATATTATAGGACATAACCGGACAAGCGGTGATCTGGGGATTCCAGACTTTACTTCGGAGTTTCAATTCAGTAATGGTGCTTTTTCTGTGGCAGACAGTGGTTTTACGGTGGATATGGCGGCATTGGATAGAAGGCTGACGCCACAACCGCATGATAACATGTATTCGGATATGTATGCGTATAGTTTCAGGAAAGTATTATGATTATGAAAAGTAATTATACACAAGGAGAATGAACAGATGGTAATAACCCGCACAGTAGAGATGCATGCGCAGCTTGTGGGATATGATTTTAAGAAAAAAGGTTTACCCACTGATAAAAATATTGCAGTAGAAAATAGTAAAGTTTCCAATGATTATTTCTGGAAAACAAATAAATATACGGATCAGGATGTGTTTGGAAGAACACTGGATCTGACGGCACTTATCAATAAGCCGGACGGATATTTAAAGGGAAGTTTATCGGATACGGAGGATGTGGACTATTACGAATTCAATATTACAGAGTACCGGGCATTAAGTTTCGCGAAGGATACCTATAATAAGGATATTACGATCATTTTAGATCATATACCGGAAGGCTGTGATTATGAGATGGTTTTGTATGATGAGGAAGGCAATCAGGTCGGCATTGGGAAAGAGAATGGAAATGGCGGTCTTAGTATTACCATACCGAACTGGAATTCGGACAACAGAGGTTATACCGTGAAGGTACAGGCAAAGAACGGTTCGACGGTAAACCCGGATGCCGAATATCATCTTTCCTTCCAGACAACGCAGGCGGATAAAAGCCATGGAGCTTATCAGGAAATGGAAGAGGTTCAGAAGTATGAAGGGACAGTCAGGAAGCAGATGCAGGAAGGCTTAACCGATACGGAGGAAACGCGTGCAATTAAGGAAATCCGGCAGAAGTACAAAGCCTATTATACAGAGCAGATGGAGAAACTGCATCAGAAACAGGCAGAAGATGTTATGCAGGGTGGGGCAGTGCCGGATGATGAGCAGATTCATAATTTACTGGAAAAAAAAGCAGCAGGAGGAGAACTGACGGAACAGGAAAATGCTCTTTTAAATATCTTTTGTACTGCAGCAGAGCTGGATCGTGCGAATGCAAGTGCAAAAATGAATACCACAGTAAAAGATAGGATATCTGCTGATCTGCAGGAAGCGGGAATTGATATTTCGGATTCCACGTTTTCCATAAAAATTGGGGCGGATGGTCAGGTAAGTGTGGACGGTATTCAGGATCATGCAATGAAACAGAAGATAGAGAATGTTCTGTCAAAGTATTCGGATGAGCTGATGGATATTTATTTTTGCACGGATTCAAAAATACAGGAGTTGTCAGATAAAGAAAAATATTTGTTGCAAGCTGCGGTGGATGTGGGAAAATTTTTATATAAGGCATCTGGCGGCAGCGTATCGCTTGGAGACCTCTCCGTGGAAAATACAGCGATACATGGTCTGCCGAAAACACTGGATGATCTGTTGAATCATCCGGGTGGGAATCTGACCTATCAGGATTACACAAGTGATATCCGGGAAATTTTAGCATATAACCGGACACAGCACAAAGATATTATGTCTGAGTTAAATGTACAGTTTGTTATAGCAGACGGTACATTTCAGATAAAAGATTAAAGTTTATAATGGAGTATTCAATAAAACCCAAGTGATTGGGAGGGAGAATCATGAGAATAGAGAATGGTTACTTATAACAAAGTATGTTATGCAGTAAAAATAATAGAAATGCAGTAGGAAATTTTTCTGATACAATGAATAAAGCCCAAGAGTGTATAAGTAATAAGATTAGCACAAGGGATTCCTATGTAAACAGTACAGATTATAGTAACTTTGGAATTTATACACAAAATAGTATCTCTCAAGATATTGAATTACCAATAGAGACAGAAAGATATAAAATTGAAGATGCTACATATGTGAATGGAGTTCCTGATTAATATGGATCAGCCATTTTCGTATAATGTAACCATGACAAGTGAACTGAAAAATCTTTTGAATGATTTGTCTGACAAAAGAAATATTGATATAAAGGAGATACCGCTACAGGGGGGATTGGTAGTAAAACGTGATCCAAAGACAGGGTTAAATTATTTGTCGATAAAGGGAAATGAGGCACAAGGAGTTTCGGTAATCATAACATCCGATAAAGATATAGAGACGCTGAATAAATTAGCTGATGAATTTCAAAAATATCCGGTAAGTTCACAGCGGTCTACGGCAGGATTATATGCTTTACTTGAGATATCAGGAAATCTGAAACGCGAAAAAGATGGTTTTACATTTTTGACTCCTAATGGAGTTACATATATTCCGTATGATGGTGATTCCAGCAAAGCATGGGAAATTGATATGCCGGGTTCCTGTTATGCTACTGCCAGAAAATGTTTGGCGGCAGAAAATGATTGTGCAGACATAAGTGCATGGACAAAAAATTTGAAAGGAATAAAGATATATTATGGTGATAATTATGGCACCACTCAGACAAATAATGTATATAAAGTTGATGATTTAGGCAGATATTATATGTTTGCATAAGATATATATACAAGTATGAAACTATAAAAATATAGTATGTTTTATGTGGTAAAAATATTGTATTTATGAGACTTTTGGTATTTCACAAATACCTAAGAAAAAATAAAGTAGAGGAGAGTGTATATTATGAATATTGATTACAGTCAGTTTTACAGAGGAACAACGAATATTCCCTCATATGGGAATGGTATATATAAGAAAGACACCCTTGTAAAGTATGAATTTAACACTACAGATGAACATGGCAATAAGATTATGGACAAGATGTCAAGGGAAGAAACCCTGCAGGCGATGAAGGACATCGGTTCGCAGTATGGAGATGCGGTTATTGTTGAATTTTCGGGAGATGGAATGGCTGCACTTGTGGAAAACAAGAAAGGTATAGTGGATGCCAATGTAACACAGGCGCAGCGGGAATCAATGGAGGCGAGAAATGCAGCGTTCCAAAAAGAAATTACGCAGGTTGATAACTCACTAGAACTTCCGGCATATTCCGGAATGTATGGTGCAGACAAGGCGGTTGCATCTGCGGTGGAGAACTGCAGCAAAGAGGAACAGGGATTTGTGTATGATATCATCCGTCAGAATTTCCTTGTTGGAAATACTGGCTCTATGACAGAGGAAGAACGGCAGGCAAATATTTCACTTGGTATGAAAAAAGCGGAATATGCGGCAGAGAATTTTATCCCGGAAGATAGCAGAAAACCATTTTTGGAAGCAATGGAGTCTATCGCAAAGCTTGCGAGCGCAGGAAAAGCTGACAATAACGGAAATATGGACTATGGAGTAGGGAAAGGTACATATCTTGGACATGGTAGCAATCTTGTAAAGACTACAAATGCGCTTGATATGATGAGGACGATGGACGGCAGTGCATACACGGAATATCAGAAGATTAGTAAAGAAAGTAGCAATGAGGACAGACAGCTTAATGCATTAAAATACCTTACAAATTGGTATGAAGGGGCAGTGAAAAAGAATCCTTCGATGGTTGATAATTACGAAAAGCAGTCGGAGGAATATGTGGAGAAAAATGTAAAAGATCAGAAGCTGGATGCAACTTTTTCAGATATAAAGACAGAGAATAAAGCGGCTTTTTTTGAAAGTCTGAAAGTGTTCCAGAATAATAATCCTAATTTTCTCTCATCTATCATAAATCGGGAGCTGGCATCTAAATTTTGGAGCATTTGATAAACGTAGATTGGAAAAGTTATAATTGCTCGGAAAATGGAAGATAACAACAATAAAGTGTAGAGTGTGCCTTTCACATAGGGACACTTGTTACAAGCAATATTGTAAATGATACAAGTGGAGATTAAGGCACAAATATGATAAAAACAAAAAATATTTCAGAAATGTTGACTTCTTTAATTGAGGAGTATCGTTTTAATAAAAATACTCTTTCAAAATATTTAGAAATAACTGAAGAAACAGTAGATTGAGTAGTAATGGGCAATGTGGAATGTTTGCCAGATGATCCTGCATTGCGTCTTAAAATACTTAGTAAAGCAGGATTTCTGTATTTTGGAGCGATTGAAGATAAGGATAGGCAATTAAGCGGTTTTTTGGAAGT
>NZ_JBBMEX010000022.1:0-7865 GCF_040096355.1 Maccoyibacter intestinihominis | reverse complement strand
ATCAGAATAAGTATCACGAACAAGGTCATAAATAAATGACCAGTCAATTGCTTTATCGATAATCCGCAGAAGATGATTCTGTGGAACAAGATCATCGATACATACGATCTGCATTTGTTTTCTCACTTTTTCAGTTTCTTGAGTCATCATATGAAAATACCGCCTTTTTTGATATCTTCATTATACCAAAAAGAGGCTTAAAAGTCTTGAAAATACTGACTTTTAGCCTCTTTCAAAGAAAAATCCTCGGCGGAATGCCGAGGTCTTTGTCTACAGTCTGAAAAATGCAGCATAAAGCTGCATTTTTTACTTTCTTTTTCTGTTTTCTAACTAAACTCATGTCCCGGAATAGAATTATTTGAAAAATAAATACCCTCTACCAACTCAAATCCATATACCTTAATTGCCGTTACATCCGGAAACGTAAAATTCAAAGTATATTCTTTTCCATAATATGCTGCACTTGTTCCATCTCCGACAAACTCTGCTGTATGATCCTTGAATATCATTTCATATTGTTTTGTCTGCGGATTATACTGTTCTATCCGGAAATCAAAGGAAACCATCGTAACATTATACACCACTACTCTGCACGGATTTGCCGGACATTCCGGATTATCTCCATAAATTCTAGAATCATTATATTCTCCACCATACAATTCTACTGCTCTTAAGATACTGCCTGATTGTTCTTTTGAAGATTGAGATACACTCTTCACTTTGGAATAGGTTCCGATTCCTGCTCCCGCATCATGGCTATCCACGCCTCCTACCCCAGAACTTAAAATCAGCACATCCTCCTCATTTTTAATTTCAAAAGTATCTCCTTCCCATTTAATAATGACTCCATAGATATCCAGCGTATTGTCATCAATAATCTTACCTGTCTGATCTGTACAGGACGCTTCTCTTGCTCCATCCTCATATCCATCATAGGTAATCGTTTTTGATTTATTGTCAATACTCTTAATATCCATTCCCCATGAACCGTTGGTATAGAATCCAAGTCGGGTTTCGTCAAATCCTTCTGTCTTTTTCGATTCTTCTGTTTTTTTCGACTTTTTCTCCGTTTCTTCCGTACTACTTTTTTTCGTCTCTTCTGCAGATTTTGCTGAACATCCTGTTACACCTGTGCATAAAACCAGTAACAGGCTTAAGACTGTCACTACAATTCTGTTTTGCATGTCTTTTTCTGTTGCCTTTCCCCTCTTTTATTTTGTAATTTTTTTACTCTTTTTACTACTCCAATTGCTATAATACGTTGTTTTTCCTGATTTTTTATAGCTTCGGATTCGGATATAATATTTCTTATTCTTTTTCAGTTTTGAAATTGTTTTTTTGGTGGTGTTCTTTGACTTAATATTGAGTGTCTTTGCCCCACTAAATTTCTTTGATGTAGAATACTGTACCTGATAGCCTGCTGCTTTATTGTTCTTTTTCCATTTTACTTCCAGTTTTTTTGCCGCTTTGTTGACCGGATTATTCAGTGCAGGTGCAGTTAGACGAATTATTTTCTTTCCAGTTCTATGATAGGTTCCTTTATCATTTCCATTGTAAGCACATACCGTATAAAAATATGTCTCTCCATTTTTGGATTTCACCTTTTTATCTGTATAAGTTTTGGTATTTTCACCTGATACTGCTGCTACATACTGCCATGCACTACTTCCTTTTTTACGATAGATACGATATCCGGCTGCCCCTTTTACTTTTTTCCATTTTATGGTTGCACCAGAAGATACATTTTCCACGCTGTTAAGTGCTGGCTGTGCCAGATACCGCAATGTCTTTCCACTTGCATCATACGGACTTGTCCATCCATTGGCATATGCAGCAACAGAATAAGAATAACGGGTTCCACTGTGTACTGAAGTATCACAATAGCTGTCTTTACTGCTTCCTACTGTGGCTATTTTGCTCCATTTCCCATTCTCAGCTTTTCTGTATATGTAATATTGTTCTGCTCCTATTACTTTTCCCCATTTTATGTTTGTTCCAGAAGCGGTATTTTCCACATTTGTCACTGTCGGTGTCTTCACTTTAATTAGGAAACCGGTTTCTTTCATTCCGCAATATTCACTGCTAGATAGAGCAGTTACCGTTACCTTAGCTGTTCCAAGATTTACATTATTTTTATATGAAACCGTGTAATCCTGTCCGCTTTTTAATACTTTTCCTTTATATCTTACTGTAACTCCCGGGGTCACTGCACCTCCTGTATAATCTGCATCCGGTATCTTATCAATAACCGCTTCTTTTAAATCTTTTACATAACCGACATTACTTTCTAATCCATCCACAGTCTCTCCAAGCCAATCCGTATAGGTAAGACAAACCTTATAGTAATGTTTGGTATTGCCTGCTGTTTTATCTATATACTCGGTTCCCTGAACCTGTCCAATCTCCTGATAAACTCCATTTTCTGCAGATGACCGTAAAATCTTATATTTAGCTACCGCCGTAACCGCATTCCAGCTTAGTTTTACGGTATTATTATTCATATCTTTTACTTTCAGACCAGAAGGTGCATCAATTGGGAAAAAGCTGTAGCCATAATTCTGTGCCCCCTGCTGAACTTGGGAATTGAGTAAGCCGTATATTTCTGTGTTCTTACCAAAAGAGTTTATCCGAATATTGGATTTTATCACTACAACTTTTTGCTCATCGTTAGATACGATACCAGTAGTTCCAAAAGCTGTTATATATTTTAAAGTCCTCGGTAATACTAATTTCTGAATGGGATTGTTAAAAAAAGTTCTTCCGGTCCACGTAGCTTGTTCCGGTGCAATTTCTTCCAACCCCTCCGGTAATTCTACTTTTCTTAAATTGCAATTGCAAAATGCACTGTTTCCTATTTGTTTTAAGGCACTTGGTGTCTCAAACTGCAATTCTGAAAGAGATGTACAGTTCTCAAATGCCTGTTCACCAATATAACTTACCCTTCTTGGTATGACAATGCTGCTGATATTGGAGCATTCATAAAAAGCTTTTTCATTAATACGTTCTGTTAAAGGTGATAGCATTATATTCTTAAGTGCTGTACACCTTACAAATGCCTGACTACCAATTTTCTTACACATGCTGGAGTTTGAAAAGACTACTTTTTCTAAAGAAGTACAGTTATTGAATGACCAACTGTTTATTAATTCCACTGCATCCGGGATTTGAATTTCTTTTAAATTTTTACAGCCAGAAAACGCTCGATTTGAAATTTGTTTCAGACCAGCCGATAAGCGTACTTCTTTTAATTGGCTACAACCAGAAAATACACCTTCTCCCATACTTTCAATTGAATCACACAGTTCCACTTTTTGCAGAGAATCACAATGTTCAAAAGCGCTATTTCCAATGTTCTTGATACCTCCTTCAAAGATAACAGAAATAATGGAATCATTATTATAGAATGCTCTCTCTGCTACTGATGTAACCTTATAAGTAATTCCCCCTTTTACCGTCTGTGCAGGAATTACAATTGCTGTGTCCACTCCGGTATAACCGGTAACCGCTGCTGTTCCTGTCGTAGCATCAAATTGAAAGCTAAAGCCTTCTGTTTGTTCCCCAACTGCAGAACCTGTCACATCTGCCTGCTCGTTTACCTGCTCATTCACCTGCGTATTTTCCTCTACACCCTCCGTTGCGAAAACCTGCATCGGCACTGTAGCTGCCATAACAACAGCCAGCCCCATAGCGGTCACTTTCTTTCGTTTCCTTCTTTTCATAAAATTTCCTCTCCTTTTTTATCTTGTCTTATAACAAGACATTTTTTTATAAAAACTAGTATAGCATTGTTTTTGTCCTATAACAAGACTTTTTTATGATTGAGAGGAGTATTTTATGCCTAGAATTATTGACAGTAACGATAAAAATTTAATTGGTGATAAGGTAAAAGCATTGAGGAAAGCAAAAAAAATGAGCCAGCAGACCTTATCTGACCGACTCGAAACAATGGCTATCTATGTATGCCGGGGTTCTATTTCCCGAATTGAGGACAAGAGCAGAACCGTCACCGATATTGAACTCTATGGTATTTCCAAAGTATTAGAGACTCCGATTGAATCTTTTTTTGAGTCATAACTCTCTTCACATTTTCTTTTATTTTTCATATGATAAACTATATTTTATCAGGAGGATTGTTATGGAACCACTGCTTGAAATCAATCATGTCAACTACGCTTACCATTCCATGCAGGGTGAAACACCGGCTCTTCAAAACATTCATTTTACGGTCTGTAAAGGAGATTTCATCGCAGTTGTAGGGCCATCCGGCTGTGGAAAAACCACGCTGCTTTCCCTGATCGCAGGTCTGCTCCTACCGGAAGAAGGCGAAATCCTGCTAAACGGAAAACGCTTACAGGAGCAATCTAACAATCCCATCGGCTACATGCTGCAAAAAGATCATCTGTTGGAATGGCGGACCATCTGGAAAAATATCCAGCTTGGCTTAGAAATTCAGGGAAACATCAACTCTGCATCCACCGCCTATGCCAATTCACTTTTAAAAAATTACGGTCTCTATGATTTTAAAGACAAACGTCCCTGTGAACTTTCCGGCGGTATGCGCCAAAGAGCCGCTCTTATCCGGACTCTTGTTTTAAATCCTACACTTTTGCTCTTAGATGAACCATTTTCTGCCCTAGACTACCAGACCCGTCTGAAAGTAGCAGACGATATTGGCATGATCATCAAACAGGAGGAAAAAACAGCGATTCTTGTCACCCATGACCTGTCTGAAGCAGTTAGTCTGGCAAACCGTGTCATTGTATTAAGTGAACGTCCGGCACAGATTGCCGCTGTTGTTCCTTTAGAATTTGAAGAATCCTTAACACCTTTTGAGCGGCGTGCTGCTCCTCAGTTTAAAGACTACTTCAATATCATCTGGAAGGAGTTAAACCATGATGAGTGAATTATCCATTGCCCAAAAGCAATATATTCTTTCCCAAAAAAAACACCGACGCACTGTGCGGATCGGAAGAAGCAGTATCTGTATTCTTTTTTTACTCCTTTGGGAATTTACTGCCGATGCCGGGATCATTGATTCTTTTGTTTTCAGCAGTCCTTCTAAAATTGTAACCTGTTTTATTTCTATGCTAAAAGATGGCTCCATCCTGCTCCATACAGGGATTACGCTTTTTGAGACTTTTGTCAGTTTTGCATTTGTTTTCTTCTTTTCATTATTATTTGCAATCTTACTGTGGTGCAGCCGAAAATTATCGGAAACTTTAGAGCCTTACCTTGTAATACTGAACAGTCTCCCAAAATCCGCTTTGGCTCCTCTGCTGATTGTCTGGCTGGGAGCAAACTATAAAACCATTATTCTGACCGGCATGTCCGTTGCTATCTTTGGTTCCATCCTTAACCTCCATCAGGGATTTGAGGACGTAGATACGGATAAAATAAAGCTGATACAGACACTTGGCGGAAACAGATGGCATATACTCACAAAAGTACTGCTTCCCGCTAATGTCCCAAGGCTTCTGAGTCTGGCAAAAGTCAATATCGGTCTGTGTTTAGTCGGCGTTATCATCGGAGAATTTATTTCCTCTAAATGCGGCCTTGGCTACCTCATCATCTATGCCTCCCAGGTATTTAAAATGGATTGGATGCTGATGTCCATTGTGATTCTCTGCATGATTTCCATGGGACTTTACGGATTGATTGGCTTTGCAGAAAAATGGTATCAAAAAAGGATGGGATAATTCCCATCCTTTTCACAATCTCATTTTTTTTATAACGGACTCTCAAATGCAATCTGTGAGATAAAGTTGTTTACTTCCTGCTCTGTTGCATCTGTATAGGTAAAGATAAATTCAATCATATAATTGCCAACTTTATGGATACAGTATGTCTGCTGATACTGACTTGTTTTTGATGTCATTGACGCAAACTCCGTTCCGCCGATATCCTGAGTCGTAGGCTCTTCTACCTCATATCCCATATTAAGAGATGTCAGTGAATTGCCAACTGCCTTTAAATACTGCTCCTCTGTGATACTGATTGAATCTGCCTTATCCATATCTTCATAGATGACAGATACACTGGAACTGTTATCAGAAAACAGGATGATGGTATCATACAACGCACCTTCCATAACATCTTCCATTGTTTCAGCGGTATAAGTCTCCTGATTCTCTAAAAAGTCTGTTCCAAGATTCAGTGTCTGGGCAATCTGCTCATCGGTGCAGGCAATCATGTTAGATGCAACCGGGAATGATACGCCAAAGCTCTCATTCTTATACATTCCATCTGCAATAGTACCACGTTTCACATCTGTGATCTTCTTGTCTGTCTCATTAGAATCTTTCTTTTCTGTTTTTTTGTTATCCTTCTTTGTTTCGCTCTTCTTTTCTGTCTTGCTCTCGACAGTTTCTGTTTTTTTGTTATCTTCTGTCTTTTTCTCTTCCTGACCACATCCGGCAAGCTGTATACAAGCTAAAGACATAATAACGAGCATTGCTGCAATTTTCTTTTTCATGTTCCCTCTCCTTTTTGTTATCTTTTGGTATTAAATATCCTTTATTATATTATCATATTTTTCTTTGGACTGCTATCCCTATTTTGAAAATCTTTCGGATTACATGATTTAAAAATTTTTATGATTCCCATTCTACTTTCCGGACTTTAAAGTGATCTGCTGTCTCTGCATTTTCCTTTATACAGACAGAAATTACTCCTTCCGTTAAGAGATACTGTCTGAACACTCCCTCTTTTTCACTCTGTATCTTCCCCTTCTCATCCAGTGTAAATCCGATCATTTCCGGTGGAATGGAAAATCCTTTGCCTGTCATTTTCATATAACTTTCTTTCAATGTCCAAAGGCGCAAAAAATCCAATTCTTTTTGCTCCGACTGTTGCAGCCATTCCCACTCTTTTCGTGTGCAGGTTCTTTGCATGGCATTTTCACGGACTTTTCTCATGCTTTCTGCATCTATCCCTACTTCGCAGTCTGCACATGCAACTGCGATCAGCTCCTGCCCATGACTCAGATTAAAAAAAATCTCATTTTCATTTCCTATATAATAAGGCTTTCCGTTACTTCTCCGCTCTATCATACTTTCTTCATAGGAAATCCCAAAACTGTGCCAAAATCCATAGGTTAAAAGCCGCTTCGATAACTCTTTTTGATTTTCTTCTTTTTTCTTTGTACAATAGTAAATGTGGCAAAAATACGACATATACTCCTTCCCCTCTTTCTCTCTTCTTTGCTTCTATAATATCCTTCTACCATTTTCTGCAAAAAAATAAATCGACTTTTCATCGATTTACTTTTGCAGGAATCTTCTTCACAGATATTCTAAAAAGCTGAGAATGGGACTCGAACCCACGACCTGCTGATTACGAATCAGCTGCTCTACCAACTGAGCCATCCCAGCACGCATTATACAAAAATCATGCTCTACTATTATATATAATACTTTTGAAAAATGCAAGGCTTTTTATGAGTTTATGAGATTTTTGTTTTTCTGATCTGAATAAGATTTGTTATAGACTACGGCAGAAGTGCCGCCTTATATAAGAAAATATGCTTTGAGGGTATTATAGCATGGTGGGAAGTGGGTTACAACCGGATTTTGTGCAATACGGCTGTCCTTGGATATTTTTATTTTTGTATGCTTCTACTTTTGTATGATGGAAGCGACCTCGGCTATCCCCACGGACATGCTGCGTTTCCTGTTCGTCTCACACGCCTTTTTGCTCATGTTTTGTGTAACTCGCCCTACGGGCTCAAACAAACACAAAACATGAGTGGCAGTCTGCTCCTCACGACGTAAGCCTCGCAACTGTCTGTGGGGATAGCCGAGGTCGCGTACTACATAGAAAATCCTAAAACAACTTCTAAAAGAATTATATTTATGGAATTATTCGAT
>NZ_JBBMEX010000021.1:0-10136 GCF_040096355.1 Maccoyibacter intestinihominis | reverse complement strand
GAAAAATCTATAAAACAGTATAACACAAAATAAAAGTGACATGGTGAACTGATTGAAATGCTTCTGATTTTTGTAACTGATAATTGATTGAATGATAAGGAGAGATAAGATACGATGAGAACAATATTTGCAGAATACAATCCACAGCGCAATAGTATTGATGTTTACACCTCTGCTGGCTATATGCTCCGCATTGATTGCTGGGAAGCTGAAAAGAATTTAAAAACTACACCCGGATCAGACTGTGCATTAAACGCACTTGCTATTGATGAACCACTTGAATATGTACGATTATATTTGGACGGGAATATGCAGATGTGGGTAGATGCAGAAGATTCATTAGAACTATGGTGATTTTTCGACGGTGTGAAATTTTTTCTGTAAATTCAGATCTTCTATGATAATTGATGCGGCTTAATAGCAGTTTTCTGTTGTTAAGCTGTTGTTTATTTAATAGCAAAAATAAACCGGTATGTCAAGAACCCCCAGAAAATCTGAACGTACATTTACTCTTGATCATCCGGCTTATTTTCAACAGCACTAAGATTACCTTTTTTAATATTGTTTGGGATACTCCCTCCATAACCGTCACATCAATTTTATACTTTACTTCGATTTCAACTTTTTCTGGTGGATTGACTAAAAGCCTGTCAATATCATTTTCCTCAACACCAGCCATTTTTGCTATCGTTAGCTTGGATATGCCATAATAGGAAACAAGCAGTTCCAACCAATGCACCAATTTGATATTTCCCTTTTACCGAATCCTTTTATGCCTTAACATCACAACTTCCTCCGATAGATGGAGCTGTACCTACTGCCTGTGCTACAACATTCTCTGTAATGCTTTTCATATCCGTACCAATTGCAAATATTGTGCGTCTATCTTCCTGAATTTTCTTCATCTTCTCTTTTCTTTCAGCTCTCCGTTCTGCAAGTTTTTGTTCATTTTCTTTCCTTTTCTCGATTTTTCTATCTTCATCAGCCTTTTTTTGTTCTTCGCTTGGTCCTGTAATAACCATGGAGCCCATATTACCATCCTTATCTATCCATACCTGACGATACTTAACTTCACTACCAGTCATTGATTTAATCATTGAGTCAGCCCATCTATCTAATGCTGGAATTTTTGACAACATATTTTCATATTTTGTGGCAACCTCTGGATTACTCATCATCCTATTTAAAATCTCAGGAGCAATCCTCACATCTGTTTTTCCTGTACGATTAGCTGTTTTTACATTTTTATCCGAACTTCCTACCACAATATCTATTTGAGGATTTTTTTCCTGCAATTTTTTTACATAATCTTCCTGACTCTCTTCTGTTTTGCTCACCTGTGAATTTTCCTTTGTTTTTTGAATATCACAAGCTGCCTTTTTAACCGTGTTCTTGTAACCTGATGCATAATACGATGTGTAACTGTTGTTATTGATACCTGTAATTGCCATAATCCTACCTCCCTGTTATTGAAACTTAAAATAATTTCTATTATATTGAACGACTTGGATATTTAATTTCCGTTGATGTAAATTCATCTTCTGCCGAAACATTGATATGCCCACTGCTGTCAATAGCATACTCTTTACCATAAACGAAAAACGTATCTCCTTCTTTATATCCGATTTCTATCCAGTTTATATCATTTAACTGTTTTATCTTTGCGTCAACATTTATGGTCTTTCCTGATTCCTGCAATAAATAAGTGTGTTTTCCTGCTCCCGCATCTATAGAAAAGAATCCCGGAGAAATCCCGACTTTCTCACAGACGGACAATACCTCCTCATTGCTGTAGAGATACCCACACACACTCTTTCCCTATGCCAGATCAGACAGGATATTGCCTGCCTTACACATTTCCCACTTATAATTTGTTCCTTTTTGATTTGTATTCTCTGCAAGCAACGATTCCGAGGCTGCCCAGCCTATTCTTCCATTATTGACCGTCCATGTATATTTACCGCCACTTGATGTTGTCCATGCATAATAACTTTTATTACTTAGTACCAGAGAATCATTCGCAGCACAAATGCCTGACATGGTGCTTGTATTCATTTTCGGTACTGCATAATTAGGTACTACCTGTCTGCTCCCATTAAGGTCAAAGGAAATAACCCCGTACTCCTTAAAATCAGAATTATATCCACAGGAAACATTCTCCCCAAAATTGATTGCATCCAAAATAGCACTTGAATTATTATAGTTTGCAAAATAATAAGCTAATTCACTGTTAGAAATATTCGCATTTTTATCTATCAGTGCAGCTATTGATTGCTTTGAAAAGCCTCGTGCAGCATCAGAAATACTTAAACTGTCCTGTTTTTTATTATTTCCTACTCCAAGCAACATCTGTATTGCTTTTTGGTGTATTCCTGCCTCTGCCTGCTTTGAATATGTCAATAGCTGGTTTACTGTGTTTACATCTGTCACTGTCTTCATAATTATTCTCCAAACCCTTTTTCAACATTAAACGCCAAACATATGCTGCAATTTGTCCAGCATATTATTTACTCTGCCTTCAACAGCTTCTGGCTGATTCCTTAATTCATACCTGCTTCCATAGTAATCATTTAAACGGTCTTTCATCTCATTACAAAATAATTTTTGATCTGTTTTACCATTTAAAAACTGATTGCAGATACCACTTATCTCTTTCTTCTCATTTGTATAAAAAGCTGTCTCATCTGAGATTATTTCTGACTTGTACTTATAAGATTCTGTTTTGCTTCCAATTCCAACAACCATGTAATCTGGTGTCATTTTCTCCATGATAGAATTACGTGCCGAATCATTAAAATGAACATATTCGTCAATCATGTCTGAAAAACCAGCTTGAAATTGCTCTGGAACATACATTTCATTTACTTTCCTTAGCCCCACTTCACTTGCACTTAACAAAAATACAGATTCATAAGAAGTTCCTCTATATCCCTCCTGAGCATTCAAAGAATCTACATCTGCTGTCATTGCATTAATCTTCTCTTTTAAATCTTTCATTTCATCTTCTGTCAAATATTCAGAAGCATTTTCGTCCAGCCATTTTTCAAAAACCTCTGATTGATTTTCCGAACAGCCTTCAAACGCATTTTGTTCTCCAGAAATGGAAGTTGCTTTCAAATCTAATTTGAATAAATTTTCACATTTATATTCTGCTGGTATCTCTCTTATTTCTCCATTAATAGATGAAAAATGCATTGTATGAAAATCCGATACCTTATTACGAGCAGTCTCAACTAACTTTCTTGCTGAATCACTGATTTTCACATCATCCTCCGAAATAATATTCTGAGGAACAGTTGTTTTCTTCTCAACCTTATTTTTTATCATCTCTGGATTATTAATATACCTATTTCCTTGAACTTTCATAGCAACCTCCCTAAGTTAGTCCACACTTTCTATACTTCTTTATCTATCTTGCTCGATGTCAAAGAAGAATCCGTCTTAGAGTACGTACCATTATTTGTATAGGTTGCACTCGCCCGGTTTGCAGCATTCGATATACCAGTTGCTTTCTGCGATATTTTGCTTACAAAAGAATTATATCCTGTAAAGACCGTTTTCAGCGAACTGATATCTGCCTGCTTTAAAGCATCCTCATCTAATTCCAACTTGTTTCCTTTTCCTATGGTAATACCTATTTTGGCAAGCATATTACTGTTTTTGTCTGTCATTCCAGTCATCCATGAAGCATTTCGCAATACATCCTTTGTATTAGATTCTCCGGCTTCCTTAACTACATCATTATAATCTTCAACAAAAGATTTTACTGCCTTGGTGATTTTATCCCAGTCATAATCCTCTACCTCAATCTCTTCCCCCGTTTTTTCATCTTTCTTTTTTATTTTCTTTTTTTCCCAAAGAGAAGAGTCATTCAAAGCATCTGCTGATTTTTTCAGAGAATCTGCACTTGTTTTCATCAAGGTAAGTTTTTGTGAAGTATCACCTTTTCCCGATAATTTTTCAGCATCCTGTTTTGCATAATATGCTTTCATAAGTTTTCCATAGCTTCCATTTTTGATTGCAGCATAATCAGAAAGCATATTTGTATTGCCTACTGATGAACTATCTGACGTTCCACTAAACAACGCTGAAAAATCTACATTGCTGTTATATTTACTTGTATAATCACTAAAACTTTTGATTTCTGACATAACACCAGCCTCCTTTCCGAACTATAAACGTATATCGATCGGTGTATATACTACCGACTGTCCACTTTCTGATGCTGGATTTTTTATTGTTTCTGCTGTTTCTGTTTTAACATCTGCATTCTCTGATGCATCTGTTGCCGTATCTGCATTTTCCTGTGTATTCTCTGCTTTCTGCGTTTGATCCTTCTTTGTTTCTGCTGCATCTGTACGGTTGTCTGCCTTTGCTGCTTCTTCCATAGATTTATTTGCATCTGAAAGTGAAGACATCTGTGATGCTGTTGCAGACTGCGCTTTTGCCTGCAAATCTGCCAGTTCTTCTTTCTTTTCGGTATTGCCTTTTCCAGCATCCTGCTTGATTTCAGACTCAAGCACACCGGCTCTTCCTTCCATCTGTGTTGCCATACTACCCTGCACTTTTGCTTGCTTCATAGATGAATCTGCGGAAATCATTGCCCGCATACCTGCCTGTGACAAGCCTGTTCCTTTCTTTGCAGATGTATTTTTTGTACCAGCCACCATATCATCCATAGATGATTTTTTACTCTGCTGTTCCTTTCTCTGTTCAATCTGGTGCTGTCTTAACTGTTGATTGAGATTTGTAATTTCCTGTTGTATCTCCTGACGTTTCTTCATCTTATCCTCTAATGACAGTTCTTCATTTGATGATAAGTCCTGCAATTTCTGCTGTGCATTTGCAATCTGATTCTGAATATTTTTACTCACAGAATCATTCGCCTGTGCCATTCCCATTGCTCCTGTCTGCGTATTCGTTCCGTTAAATCCATTAATTTTCATCATTTCGTTATCCTCCTTGAGCTAATACTCTGAAATCCGTTTCCTGAAAATCTGTATAACATGATTTCTCTTTATTTTTTCTTTCGGCATATCTTTCTTCACAATAAACTGTGATGTTGTGAACCGCCCTTTTTTCGTTGTGAAGCATCAAAAAAGCACTACATATTTCTGTAATTTACAAAATACATAGTGCCAATTTATTTCTTTATTCTACCTGCATCATAATGCTAAGGATTACTTCCTCATTTCCCTGCTCCAAAGATATATCTCCCATATACATTCTGGCAACCCGGCGAATGTTATTCAAACCCATTCCATGTTCCCTCCCAGATTTGGTTGTTTCTGGCAAATCGCTATCACCAAAATTAAGCTGACCCCCAAAACTGTTTTTTATGGTTATCATAAAGATACTGTTTTTCCGAAAAGAAGAAATGCTGATATACGGATCATCTCCACTTACATTTTCCATGCAGTTATTCAAGGCATTATTCATGATCACACTCAAATCAAATGCATTTAACTTCGTATTCTGTGGATAATGAAAATCCGACAGAAACCGAATCTGCCTTTCTTTTGCTTCTCTCAGCTTTTCCATCAAAATGACATCAATTACCGGACTTCCTGTCTTTATTTCCGGAGATACCTCGTCCCATTCATTTTTCAGATGTTCCAAGTATTCTGTAGCATCATCTATATTATTATGTGCCACCAGATGTTCCAGTGTCTGTATATGATTTCCCATATCATGGCGCATGGAGCGGATATCCCGATACGACTTTTCGACTTCCTCGATATGCTTTTTCATGTCACTGATCTGATTTAATACCAGCTCTTGTCCCCGCTGTTCTTCCTGCATCTCTTTCCAGTTTTGAAACATTACAATCACAACAAGAATAGCAACTATGGAAATCAGATAGTGTAAAAAGCTTAAAGCTCCATAAAATCCATATGTATCAATCAAGTTCTTTCCAGTATCTCTTTCGTATATCATGAGATAATATTGTAAAATGCCATACCCAGTGACGCCTACAAGTGAAGGTATAATAAGCATTACCATCTCTTTGACGCTCATTTCATCTTTTTTGTATATGTACGCTTTATTGATCAGTCCTATTGCAACCGCAATAAAAGCAATACAAAGTACAATATCCAAAACTCTGGTTCCAACATATAGTCCGTACTGCAACCACACTTTTTCTGCACTCATATTCCGAAATACAAGTGCTTTTGTAACAAGATCATCAAGTCTGGCTGCCATTGCAACCGTTAACCATCGGATCGAAAAGAACGTAATTGCAAGAAATATTTTCTGATATATATTTCTTCTGTCCTCTACATACATTGCAAGAAACGCTGCTATAACTCCAATCAGATATGCGGAAAAATTATCAATCTGTGGCGGAATCATATATAAAACAAGCATAATCGTAATATAAACAATACTGACTGCCACAGCCCCTTTTTTCTTTTTTATATAGGGACAAACAAATTTTCCAAAATAGATTCCTGTAATCATAAGGAGTGCAATAACAGAAATTTTCGATGTAACCATCCAGCATTTTTCTACCAAACTCATCCGATTTCTTTTCCTTTCCTCTGATTATATTTCAAATATTGTTTTACAAACTCAGAATAATTCTGTTTTGCAATCAATGCAGTTCCATTTTCCATCGTCACACAATTTGCATCATATTTCTGAACATATTTGAAATGTACGAGGTAGGCTCTGTGTGTACGAAAAAAATCTGCTCCCGCAATTTCACTCAGTTCCTGCAATTTTCCATAATATTCAATATTCGTATCCCGTGTATGGATAATGACTTTTCGATTATATACCTCGGCATACACAATATCCTTCAAAAACACTTTCATATGGCTTCCTCCGGACTGCACCATCATGTATTTTTCATCCGATTGATTTTCAGAATATTTTTCAATGCTTCTGACTGCACGTTTCACAACTTCCTCAAATTTTTCATCTGAAAACGGTTTCACCAGATAATGAAATGCTGCAACATCAAATGCCTGAAAAACATACTCCTCCACAGCAGTTACAAATATCAATACCATTCTTTCATTTTTCTGACGCAGAATCCTTGCCGTTTCCATTCCATCCATTCCTGGCATCTGAATATCCAAAAATAGAATATCCGGCTCACAACCACTTGCAATCAATTCATCACCAGATAAATATTTTTCTATTACTGCATCCGGTAATAATTTCTTTATTTTTTCTTCTAATATCAATCCTATAGACTTATCATCATCACAGATTGCAATTTGCATCTTGTCACTTCCTTGCTTACATACAATTATATTTATTATATCGGAAAAGTTCTTTTAATAGCTAGCCACCATGTTGTGAACCGACCTTTTTTTGTTGTGAAATAGAATATCACATATAACGCGTTATTTGCTTCCTGTTAATACGCAAAAACACTGTATCTCAAACTCATTGAAATACCATGCTTCCCCGCATTTTCTATATTGTCCTATTGATATTATTACTTTACTATCCGACACGCCTCTTGGCGTGACTGTATCTATCAAAAAAGAAGCCAGCAGTTTATTCACACACTACTGACTTCCTATACTACTCATTTTATTTACTTCGCTGCGTCTCAGACAAGTTTTCCATCACTAAACATAACCTCTGTTTTCCCGCCATCCTTTTACATACCACCTGATTCCAACATATACCAGTTGCACAAATAATAAGAGAAATAGCAGATTGATCGGCAATACTGTCTTTATCGAATCTCCAAAGTAGATTGTTATTGCCATGCTTATAAGTATCACCATTACAGTAATCATATCCCAACAGTATTTCTTATATAACCCTGCAATCTTCATCCCTATAAACACTACAAGTATTCCCGCACCCACCAGACATCCACTATAAACCAGTATTTTTATCAGCCAGTATATAATTCCAGCAACGACAGGATTGGATATTCCATTACTAATCTGTGCCACGGTCTTTCCTGTCAGTACAACCCAGCCAGCAATGGTCTGTGTGAAAGTTGCGATTGTATCAAAGAATACCACGCAATCAGAAATAAATATTTTTGACCGTATCATCTGAAAAAGAGTAGTTGATATGGAATACCATATCAACAGAAATATCAATGCTTCATACATGACTGTTTTTGCTTTATATCTGCCTGCCAGTTTTTCTCTCTGTGTATCATACCTTTCCTTCGCTTTCAGATAAGCTGTCTGGTTACAATTCCCGCACTTTTGATAGAATACCGGCTTTTCAACCGGTATCTCTACTTTTTTCTGATGGGAGAGTGCATAATCCCGTTCCTGTTCTGCCTGCCTTAGCTTATCTTGACATTCCTCTGTCATGATTTCGGCAGCGTGCGTTTTCTCTTTCTCGCTCTGCAATAATTCTTTTGTTTTCCTCAAGTCGTTCTTTAAGGCTTGAATGTTCCCTGCTTTGTTCTCGCTGTTTAACTTCTCGTTCAAGGTCAGCGATTCGTCGATCTGCATTTTCAATTTCTCGATAGTCCGGTCTTTCTGGTCGAGTTCTTCCTGCATCTGCTCTGTCAGCATTAGCAGTTCTTCCAGTTGATCGTCGCTCTTTGAGTTTTCGTATTCTGTCATCTATATCCCTCGCTTTCTCTATCTGCTGTTCAATGTCAGTAATTCGCTGTTCTGTTTCTGTAATAATCGGTTCTCGCTGTTTAATTTCTGTGCTAATTCCTGCCATTGCTGATTCTCGTCTGTAAGTCGCTGTATCTGGTCTGCCTTTTCTTCCAGAAGCATCAGCAGTTCTTCTGTATCCGGCAAGATTTGAAGCAGCTCTGATAATTCTTTCTCTAATTGCTGCAATCGTTCTTCCTGCTCCTGAAAGCACATCAGCTTCTCGTCCTTTTCCTGTATCTCCTGAAGCATCTCTGCCATGATATTCTGTTGTCCCTCTATCTGTGTAATCATTGCTTCCATCATGGGAATTACTTCTTTGCTTTCTTCTAATGTCATTCAAACACTCCCTCCACATAGACAATGCACCGGATACCTTACCAAAGGTTGCAATTACCTTTTGTAACAGTGCATTTTGTTTTTTAATCATCCGGTTTTCCTCAACCTTCCATGAACCTTTCCTTATCTGTCCGGTGAGATATTTTTCGTCAATCTTTCTTGCATCCGCACCCTCATGAATCATAGGGACTTTTAATTTGCCCTGTCTTTCATAAGAGCGGTGGTCAATCTGATTGTCTATGGATAAATGCCGGTTACACATCCCAGCCCATTCGCTTCGCCATAACTCACAATTCTTTGGATTATTCCAGCCGGTAGCATCGGTCAGAACCCGTTTCCATTGTTTTCGGTTTCTTGCCCCGACTTTCTGTACTCCGTTTTCATCAAGTACCGGAATGCGGATTCCATGCCGGTCAGGATTTTTCTTATCCTGCCACCAGTCCGGGTGGGATTCATCAACCACGATATTTCCGTCAGTATCTCTGACAAAATCCCAGTCCTTGACTTCTTTGTTGCCCCATGAGTGATCCGGATTGAATGATCGCATGGTTACAAGTAAATGCACATGTGGGTTTCCATCGCCCTTGTCGTGTATGCTCCAGTCGGCACACATTCCCTTGTCCACGAAAGTCTTTTGAATATATTCGGTTGTATAATCAATCTGTTTCTGTCTGCTCCATTCTTTCGGCAGGGAAAATTCAAATGAGCGTCCAAGCTGTGCATCTGCATTTTTTTCTATCTTCAAGACCTCATTCCATAGCCGCTGTTTCTGAAATGTGATTTTAAACTTTTCCAGTGCGGCTTCCTTATCGTCCGCTCTTTTATAACGGATAGACTGTTGAAACCTTTTTATATTTTCTTCTGGTACATGCAGCCATTCAGGAGGTGCATTTTCGCACATCATCAGACTGGTGTAGACAACTTCCTTTTTGGAAGTATAGTAACTGATCCTGCCTGTTTCCTCATTCTTCATCACATCTCCATTAAGATATGCCGATGCGGATATGACAGATTTTCCTTTACTGCGTCCGACAATCTTTACTGTAAAATGAAATATCGCCATGATACGATTCCCCCTTTCTGCCGTATCCGGCATTGATTTCCGACAGCATCTTCTTCTGGTTTGGCAGGAGTGAAGCTGTCGGAACGCCCTCTGCGCAAGAGTGCCCCCTGCGGCATGAGCAGGTCTGGCTGAAAGCCCCG
>NZ_JBBMEX010000020.1:0-11658 GCF_040096355.1 Maccoyibacter intestinihominis | reverse complement strand
TTGAAAATACTGACTTTTAGCCTCTTTCAAAGAAAAATCCTCGGCGGAATGCCGAGGTCTTTGTCTACAGTCTGAAACCCTTGATTTCTCAAGGGTTTTATAGTAGCGAGAGGGGGATTCGAACCCTCGACACTGCGGGTATGAACCGCATGCTCTAGCCAACTGAGCTATCTCGCCATATTAAATTTTGTAATCAATGGGACCTACAGGGCTCGAACCTGTGACCCTCTGCTTGTAAGGCAGATGCTCTCCCAGCTGAGCTAAGATCCCATTTCGTTGTCGGACTTGTCTGACCGACTTCGTTATTATACTATCCATGCATGGTAAAAGTCAAGCACTTTTTTCAACTTTTTTCGATTTTGTTGATTTTTTGATTTTGTTTCAACTTCAGGCACATTTTACAACCTGTTTACAGCAATCTGCGATCAGGCCTCTTGTGGCAATCTTCACATCACCGTGACCACACAGATTTGCCAATGGAAGTTCTATCTTATCCATAAACCACAACAGCAATTTGTTATCACTGGTTACATCCCGAAGTACCAGTCTTCCTCCCGGACGAAGACATCTTTGTACACTTTTGAAAAATGCCAGTGGATCAGGATAATGGTGAAAACTGTTAGAACAGATAATTGCATCAAAAGCATTATCCTCAAAAGGAAAATTCTCACAGTCTCCGACTACAAACTCTGCATTTGGAATATTCTTCTTTTTTGCCTGTTCGATCATCGCCGGTGTCAGGTCAAGTCCCGTGTAATGGCGATCCGGATATTTTTTTGCTAATAAAGAAATCATCGGAGCCGGTCCGCATCCGGCATCCAATAAATCGGAAAATGGTTCTTTCTCTAATTCCTCTAAAATATCCGGATAATCCTTTTTACACATTTCATAGAGACCTGCATGGTCACTTTCATAATTCTTTGCTGCCTTCGTGAATTCTTTCAAAGACAGTTGCTTATATTCTTCGTTCGTCATTTTTCAGCCTCCTATATAAATCTGTTTTGGGATATTCCATTCCTCTTATATGCTCTTTTGCAGGAATTCACGGATAGCCTGTACATACTCATCCGCTTGCAAAATAGTAGAAAGATGTCCTCCCGATACATATTTGATCTCCGGGTTATGCATCAGTTGGATGAGATCTTTTTGCATCTTTCCCGAAAAGAAATCCTGATTTGGAAGTATCAGCAGTATTTTTCCTTCCAATTCCTTAAAATCTGGCTCTGCCACAGGTGTCTGGTTCATCAGATCCGCCAGCAGCCCGGAAATATGTACATCCTTTTCTTTTTTATAATCCTTAAAAATGGTTTCATACATATCCTGTGCATATGCCGCCTGTTCCTTGCTTTCGTTGCGGATGTGTCCCATGCCTGCCCTGATCAGTTTTGGTTTTAATTTTTCATAATTGCAATGCTTCATATAAAACAGCATCAGCGGTGCAAAAAAATATTTTTTCTTAAGGCTTTTCAGCGTCGCAGCATCCATGCCACCTGTTGAAATCAGGATCAGTCCGCCAACCTCTCCGTGATACTTCTGTGTATAAATCTGTGCAACCATACCTCCGTCACTTGCCCCAATAAAAATCGGCTGCGTGATTCCGATTTTTTCAAAAAATGCATGCATTCCTTTTACCAGTTCTTGATTGGTCCGAAGTTCCTGCGGATAGTCAAAAAGTAAGACCTGATAATCTGCCGCTAAAGAATCCACATAACCCATCCACATTTCTAATGTGTTCATTCCTCCATTTAACAGTACCAGTATTTTGCCACCCTTTTTCCCACTCAGTACATATCGAAATTTGCTTCCATCAACAGTCATGTTCTCATATGTATGCGCTGCCGTAAATAATTTCAAATCTTCTGAATATGACATATTCCAACCTCCTGTTCATCTTCCCTATATTTTTAAGTTTTCTCTTTGTTTCTTATCAAGCTCACATTTTCCATGCCTGATCCTTTTAAGTGGTTAGTTATTTCTAACCGTTATTAGTTTAGCACATTTTTTTCTGAATGCATAGTTTTTTCGCAAGAACAAAAGTGTGCTTCGCACACTCCCGCGCTCCAATTTCTTCTATAGCACAGCTTTTGTTCCGCGCGCGAGCGGTGCTGCCTCGCAACTACTTACCCCTCCGCGAGCTGCGCATCTTCGCCCGAAGGGCTTTTTGCTCTATAGGAAACACAAATTTTCACGCTTTAACGTAATACGGTATTTCCTATAGAGCAAAAAAAGACCCCATAGAACGGTTTTTCCGCCTACAAGGTCTTTCGCTTTTATTCTGTTTAACTATCCTATTTAAAATACTTCACTCCGGACTCAAACAGCTTCATATCCTGCTCTCCGTAGATATTCATTGCCACAGAGCGTCCTTTTCTCTCAGCATGAGCCATTTTACCAAGGACACGTCCATCCGGGCTTGTGATACCCTCAATTGCCATGTAAGAGCCATTGACATTCCACTCTTCATCCATGGTCGGCCGGCCTGCTTCGTTGACATACTGGGTTGCCACCTGACCATTCTCAAATAACTTGTCTAACCATTCTGTTGGTGCTACAAAACGTCCCTCACCATGGGAAGCCGGATTACAATAAATGTTTCCAACCTCTGTTCCTGCAAGCCAAGGGGATTTATTTGTAACCACTTTCGTATACACCATCTTAGAAATATGACGTCCGATCGTATTGTAAGTCAGAGTCGGAGAATTCTCTTTCTGTGCGGTAATTTCTCCGTAAGGCACAAGACCAAGTTTGATCAATGCCTGGAAACCGTTACAGATACCAAGTGCAAGACCGTCTCTCTCATTTAACAGACGCATCACGGCTTCTTTCATCTTCTCATTGCGGAATGCCGTTGCAAAGAACTTCGCACTTCCCTCCGGCTCATCACCGGCACTGAATCCGCCCGGGAACATGATCATCTGAGACTGGTCGATCGCCTTTGTAAATACTTCAACCGAATCACGGATATCCTCAGCACTTAAGTTTTTAAACACCTTCACGATCGTATCGGCACCTGCTGCCTCAAACGCACGGGCACTGTCATATTCACAGTTTGTACCTGGGAATACAGGGATAAATACGGTCGGTCTTGCAATCTTATTCTTGCATACATGAACATTTCCTGCTGTGTAAACAGGTGTATCTAAGACATCTTTTTCCTGTGTCGCACGGGTAGGGAATACCTTTTCTAAAGTCTGTGTCCATGCAGATAACGCTTCCTCCATGGTAATTGTCATATTTCCATAGGTAAATGTTCCTGTCGCTGTAACTTCACCAACAACCTGTGCCTCTGGAACTGCTTTTAAGATTTCTTCCAGTTTATCCGCAGAAACCTCGGCGATCAACTGACCAAAGCCAGGCTCAAACATTTCATCAGCAGAAATCTTTTCTGACATTGCCACACCAAGAGCATTACCAAATGCCATCTTGCTGACTGCTGCTGCCATACCTTTTCCGTCCAGCGCATAGGCAGAGCAGATTGCACCGTTTCCGATCAGGCTGTGGATCTTTTCATAGAGGTCCATCATCTGTGCATAGTCCGGAAGGTCATACTCATCTTTTGCAATCTTAAACCAGACAATCGGATTACCGGCTTTTTTGAACTCCGGTGTAATAATATCTTTTTCCTTTGCAATATCTACCGCAAAAGAAACAAGTGTCGGCGGAACATCAATCTCGTTAAAACTTCCTGACATAGAGTCTTTTCCGCCAATAGACGGCAAACCAAATCCCATCTGGGCACTGTAAGCACCAAGCAGGGCTGCAAACGGCTGACTCCAGCGTTTCGGATCTTCGCTCATTCTGCGGAAATACTCCTGGAAAGTAAAACGGATCTTCTTATAGTCACCGCCTGCTGCAACGATTCTTGCTACCGATTCTACTACAGCGTAAACTGCACCATGATATGGGCTCCAGGAAGACAGATATGGATCAAAACCATATGCCATCATCGTTACTGTATCACTGCTGCCCTTTGCAACCGGAAGTTTGGCAACCATACTCTGTGTCTCCGTAAGCTGATATTTTCCACCATAAGGCATATATACGCTTCCTGCTCCGATCGAACCGTCGAACATCTCAACCAGTCCCTTCTGGGAGCATACATTTAAATCGGCTAACATCGTCATCCATGCTTTTTTCACATTGCCTGCTGCAAGTGCATCGGCTACGCCGCTCAACTCTTTTTTGCCAAAGAATTTTTCCTTTTCATCCGGCATCTCAACCGTAACAGCAGTTTCCTGATGTGCACCATTGGTATCTAAGAAAGCTCTGGAAATATTGACGATCTCTTTTCCTCTCCACTCTAAAACAAGACGTGGCTCTTCTGTTACGACTGCAACTTCAACTGCCTCTAAGTTTTCTTCCTTTGCATAAGCTAAAAACTGCTCTACATCCTGTGGTGCAATGACTACTGCCATACGCTCCTGGGATTCGGAAATTGCAAGCTCTGTACCGTCAAGTCCTGCATATTTTTTCGGCACCTTGTCTAATTGCACGCGAAGACCGTCTGCTAACTCGCCGATTGCAACAGACACACCGCCTGCACCAAAATCGTTACATTTTTTAATAATATGAGCCACTTCTTCTCGTCTGAAAAGTCTCTGGATCTTTCGCTCTGTCGGCGGATTACCTTTTTGCACCTCTGCACCACAGGTATCAATAGACTGTGTGGTATGTGCCTTAGAAGAACCGGTTGCACCGCCGCAGCCGTCACGTCCTGTTCTTCCGCCGAGCAGGATGATGATATCGCCCGGACCAGAAGTCAGTCTCTGTACGGCACGTCTTGGGGCAGCTCCCATCACTGCACCAATCTCCATACGTTTTGCTACATAGTCCGGATGATAGATCTCCTTTACATAACCGGTTGCAAGACCAATCTGGTTACCATAGGAGCTGTAACCGTCTGCCGCTCCGCGTACCAGTTTTTTCTGTGGCAGTTTGCCCTCCATCGTATCTTTTACGGAAACCGTCGGGTCTGCTGCTCCGGTTACACGCATTGCCTGGTATACATAAGTACGTCCGGAAAGCGGGTCACGGATTGCACCGCCAAGACAGGTTGCTGCACCACCGAAAGGCTCGATTTCCGTCGGATGGTTGTGTGTTTCATTTTTAAAATTGACAAGCCACTCCTCTGTCACACCGTCTACCTCAACCGGCACAACGATCGAGCAGGCATTGATTTCCTCAGACTCCTCTAAATCCTCTAATTTTCCTTCTTTTCTTAACTTCTTCATTGCCATCAATGCAATGTCCATCAGGCAGACAAATTTGTCATCTCTTCCTGCGTAGATCTCTTTGTGTGTATCTAAATACTCCTGATAAGTCTTTTCTAATGGTGCTTTAAAATATCCATCCTCAAAGGTCACATCCGTAAGTTCCGTAGAGAATGTCGTATGACGGCAGTGGTCTGACCAGTAGGTATCCAAAACACGGATTTCGGTCATGGATGGATTTCTCTTTTCCTCACTCTTAAAATAATTCTGGATATGCAGAAAATCCTTAAACGTCATAGCAAGTCCTAAAGAATCATATAAATCCTTGAATGCCTTCTCTTCCATATCCATAAAGCCGTCAAAAACTGCCACATCTGCCGGCTCCTCAAATTCTGTCACTAATGTAACCGGTTTTTCCATTCCGGTCTCTCTTGAATCTACCGGATTGATGCAGTAATTCTTAATTGCTTCTAATTCCGCATCGGTGATCTCACCCTCGATCACATAAGTTGTCGCGGTACGGATGATCGGTTCTTCCTCTTCTTTTAACAGTTTTAAACACTGCTCTGCGGAATCGGCTCTCTGGTCGAACTGTCCCGGAAGGTATTCCACACTGAAAGTCTTTGCACCGTTTAACTCAAAATTTTCCTCATACACATCGTCAACCGGCGGCTCAAAGAACACGGTTCCCAATGCTTTTTTATAAGTCTCTTCTGAGACATTTTCTATATCATAACGAATTAATACCCGCACACCTGTTACGGTCTTAATTCCCAAGTAACTCTTAATTTCAGACTGCAGTTCTTTCGCTGCAACGGCATATGCCGGTTTCTTCTCTGCGTACACTCTTCTTACGTTACCCATAAAAAACCTCCTGTTGGAATCTGTATATTTTCACTCATTACAGTTTCATTATAGCATCTTAAGTTCAATTAGAAAAATTAATATATTTAATTCTATTTATAAGTGTTTCTAATCTATTTTCCCAAAACCCGGACATTGACGAATATATAAGCACAAATTATAATAGACTTAGATATTTATTAAAAATTCTCATAGATTATAAATTATAAAGGAGTTCTGCTATGGACATCAACTACGAACTATACAAAGTATTTTTTCACGTTGCCTCTTCCCTCAGCTTTTCAGAGGCGAGCAAACAATTATTCATCTCCCAGTCTGCGGTCAGCCAGTCCATCAAGACCTTAGAAAAAAAATTAGGACAACCGTTGTTTATCCGCAGTACCAAAAAAGTGCAGCTCACACCTGCCGGAGAAATCCTTTTAAAACACATTGAGCCTGCCATGAACCTGATACGCCGTGGAGAGGGTCAATTATTAGAAGCCAATACGCTTGGCCTCGGACAGCTTCATATCGGAGCCAGCGATACAATTTGTCGTTATTTTTTAGTTCCGTATTTAAAACAGTTTCATAAAAAATTCCCTTCCGTTCCGATCAAAGTCACAAACGCCACTTCGCTAAGCTGTGTAGACTTATTAGAACAGGGACGCGTGGATCTGATCGTCACCAATTTTCCAAACGCAAGATTAAACCATTCCTACGTTCAGAAAACCGTTTCACATTTCCACGATGTTTTTATTGCGAACCCTGCCTATTTTCATTTAGAGCAGAAGGAAATTGCACTTTCTGATCTGCGGGAATATCCGATCCTGATGTTGGACCGCAAGAGTACGACCAGTGAATTTTTACACAACCTCTTTTTGCAGCACCAGTTAGAACTGATTCCTGAAATTGAATTAAGCAGTAACGACCTTTTGATCGACTTAGCTAAAATCGGTCTTGGAATTGCCTTTATCCCAGACTACTGTCTGACCAGACAAAGCCGTGACCTCTTTATCTTACGCACCAAAGAAAAACTGCCGCAGCGTCAGCTCGTTGCAGCAATCAATCCGAATCTTCCGGTTTCCGCATCCACAGAGGAATTTTTAAAACTGCTTCCTCCGGAAGTTCTCTCTTAAATTCTGATTACTTCTGTCCCCCCCAGAAGTTCTTTAACACATTGCTGACACTTTCGTGACTGCATACCGTATACTCCTCCCATTCCCTTGGAAAGAGTCTGCGGTATTCCCACTGTAAAAAGCGCTCATCCAGCAGCGCAATGACACCTCTGTCCTCCTTCGTACGAATGACACGTCCCGCTGCCTGCAGCACCTTATTCATTCCCGGATAACGATATGCATAGTCAAACCCCTCGCCACTATGCGTTTCAAAATACTGTCTTAAAATTTCCCGCTCCTGTCCAACCTGTGGAAGTCCCGTACCGACAACAATCGCTCCAATTAAAAGTTCCTCCTTTAAGTCAATTCCCTCTCCAAAGATTCCGCCCATAACGCAGAAACCGACTAACGAATGTTTTCTTTCTTTTTCAAATTCCCCTAAAAATTCTTCCCGTTCCTCTTCCTTCATTCCTGTCGTCTGCACAATGCAATCCGTCTGCTCACCCATCATGGGGAAAAACTCCTCGTACACCTGCTCCAAAAAACGGTAGGATGGAAAGAACACCATATAATTTCCATTTTTTGCAGAGACAATCTTTTGGATATACTTTGCAATATTTTGAAACTCCATGCGATTTCGCCTGGTATATTTACTGCTGACTCCGTCGCCAATCAACAGACAGCTCTGCTCCTTAGAAAATGCCGTCTTTGCATAAATGGCATAATTATCCTCTTTTGTACTGAGTAACTTCTTATAATATTGGATTGGTAAAAGCGTAGCGGAAAAGAACACCGTGCTCCTCCCCTTGTCTAAACATTCCTGCAGATTCAACGCCGGGTCAACACAGAACAGTTTTATCATAAAAGAATGATTTTCTAAAAACTGCGTATAGATGACATAATGCTCATCTAACCTCTCATACATATTTAAAAAATGACGGACTTTTAGATATAAATCCAAAAATTCCTTCTTTCCCGGAAATTCTGTGCTTTTTTGTAAAAAGGTATCCGCTGCCGCGCCAAACCGCATCAGGGCAAATGCAAAATTCGAGATATTTTCACAGATCTGATAATCCTCACATTCCCGTTTATAAGCCAGAAGGATCTTATTACATTTCTCCAATTCCGCCGCTACTTTCTTGCTATATGGCTTGACCAGCTTTTTTACCGCTAAAAAGTCCTCTTTGACGAGCACTGCACTATACATACTCCGCGCCCGCTCCACCAGATTATGTGCCTCATCCACTAAAAACAGATACTCTTCTTTCGTTCCTTCCGCAAAAAATCTCCTCAGATAGACATTCGGATCAAACACATAATTATAGTCACAGATAATGTTATCTGCCCACGAAGCCGTATCTAAACACAATTCAAACGGACATACCCTGTGTCGGTGTGCCTGCTCTAAAAAGATCTCTCTGGTAAAAATCTCCTCCTTTTGCAAAAGTTCAAAGACCGCATCATTTACACGGTCAAAATGTCCTTCGGCATAAGGACAGTTCTGCGGATTACAGTCCATTTCCTCACAGACACACATTTTTTCCTTCGCTGTGATCAGCACCGTCTTTGCCTGATAACCCTTTCCGCCAAGAATCCGAAATGCATCTAAAGCTACGGTCGCCGTGATACTCTTTGCCGTCAGGTAAAAAATTTTCTCTGCCAGTCCTTCTCCCACTGCCCGGACAGATGGATAAATCGTAGACATCGTCTTTCCGGTTCCCGTCGGTGCCTGGATAAAGAGATTTTTCTTCCGGTAAATGGTCCTGTACACATCGGATGCTAATTCCCTTTGCCCTTCACGGTAATCAAATGGAAATTCCAGCTTTTGAATCGATGCCTGCCGTTTACACCTCCATTGATATTGAAAATCTGCCCATTTTTCATACTCTGCAACAATACCTAAAAACCAGTCTGCTAATTCCTGTACCGTATAATGGCTGACAAAACGCCGGATTTCTTCTGTATCGAGATTACAGTAGGTCATTTGGACTCCCATCTGAACATCCGGTGCAAACCTTTCTTTTTGGGCATACATATAAGCATAACATTTTGCCTGCGCTAAATGAACTGTAACAGGCCCTTCTAAATAACTTAAATCCATGTAAATGCCTTTGATTTCATCAATGGTAATCAGCTCTTCTTTGATAATTCCGTCCGCACGTCCCTCGATCACAAACTGATAATTTTCCCTTGGAATCTCAATTTTCAGTGGTACTTCTGCATGGTAAGAAGCACCCATTCTCCGCTGTATCTTTCGATGGACCCTGCTTCCCTCCTGCATCGCTTCTGCCTGCATCACTCTGCTTTTTCGATTGTCAATATCCCCCGAACGCAGAATAAATTCTACCAGATTTCGTACCGATATTTTAATATTCTGCTTTTCTGTCTGTTCCTGCAATTTTGTTCCTCTGTTTCTATATAAAAATTCTATATAATTCTTATCTGTTATTCGTACAGTATATCTACAAATCTGTTATACTTTTCATGAACTGTTGTGCTTTTAGTAGATGACACTGCTCATTGCCTACGTTCATTATAATGCATGCAAAAAGGGTCTGCAAACATTTCTATCGAAATGTCCACCGACCCTTTTCTTCCGTCATAAATTACCTGCTCAATACATACCTTTTTCTATGCGGTTAACTAAGCAACGGCATATTTCTGTACTGTATTCTCAAAGTCCATGTCTTTTCCACAATAGGTTACAGTCAAGACTCTTGATACTCCTAATCCCAGTACACCTAAAAAAGATTTTGCATCAATAATCACGCGATCATAGGAAATATCAATATCAAAATTACAGTTGCTAGCTGCCTGAACAAAATCCTGAACTTCTTCCCTACTGCGTAGTCTGATTTGTTTTTCGTTCATTTCATTCATTCCTTTCACCTTGATTTCTTTTCCCTTTTCTTTTTTTCCCTCACTATAGCTATGAATTATCCCATTTTTTACTTAATTTGTCAAATAAAGGTAGGTTTTATGCGACTGGTACCGTTTACACACTTTTTACAATCATTTCACAATTTAAAGTGTCAGATACTATGCTTTTTTTCTTTTCCATCGTTTGGAATTATGGATTTTCGCTTTTTTTCTGTGTATTCTGCACAATTTTTTCTCTATATTTTTATTAAAAACTTCCTTTTTTTACAATTTTTCTTATGTTTTTTTTGCTTTTCCGATTCTTCCTTTGGCTTTATCATCCACTTGACGTATGCAATGCTTCTTTTTATAATAACTTTAATTCTGTATTTTATGAAAAAAACGCAAAAAGGTGATACTATGATACTTTCAGATTTTTTCCAGCAGCATCCACAGGCAGCCATCGGATTTTCCGGCGGTGTTGATTCCTCCTACTTAGCTTACTGTGCAAAAAAGTATGCTCAAAATATATTAACAATATACTATAAAAGTGAATTTCAGCCGGAATTTGAATTTGAGGATGCGAAACGTTTCTGCGCTCAACACGAAATCCCTTTAAAAATTCTCCATGGGAGTGTCCTAAAAGACAATACCATTATCGAGAATCCCAAGAACCGCTGTTATTACTGTAAACAGCGTATTTTTTCCGCCATTCAAAAAGAAGCCCTTGCACAGGGCTTCTCGGTTCTGTTAGACGGCACCAATGCTTCTGATGAAGCCGATGACCGTCCTGGAATGTTAGCTTTAAAAGAATTGCATGTTCTATCACCACTACGCCTTTGCGGGCTGACCAAACAGGACATCCGCATGCTATCGAAAGAAGCCGGACTGTTTACCTGGGACAAACCATCTTATGCCTGCCTCGCTACCCGTATTCCTACCGGTATGAAGATCACCGGTGAACTACTTCATGCTATCGAATCCTGCGAAAATATCCTCTTTTCTATGGGATTTTCTGATTTCCGGGTACGCGTTCGGGACGGCTATGCTCTCTTACAGGTCACGGAATCTGACTATCCAAAAGCAAGTACCTCACTTAATCATATCCAACAGGCCTTTGCCGCTTATTTTCCAAAAGTTGTGCTGGATACGCAGGTACGATAAAGTGTACTACATCCGTGCCTGTTTTTCCATTAAAAAAGCAGCTATAAGTTTTATAGCTGCTTTCCTATATAAAGCAGGGACAGAAGGACTCGAACCCTCGACATTTGGTTTTGGAGACCAACGTTCTACCAACTGAACTATATCCCTTTATTATATTACATATACCTTCAAAACTTCATACAGATTCCTTGAACTTCTAAGACGGTCATCTCGATTCCGCTACGCTTCATCTCGATGATTATGCTACGCAAAACCCTGTCTGTAACCAGTGCCATTCATACAGGCAAGCCTGCTTCATGCCACTGTTTCCATCCAGCCGTCTTTCTCCGCTTTTGGTCAAGCCCTCGACCGATTAGTAACAGTCAGCTCCATACATTGCTGCACTTCCACCTCTGCCCTATCTACCTGATCGTCTCTCAGGGGTCTTACTTCCTTATGGATGGGATATCTCATCTTGGGGGGGGCTT
>NZ_JBBMEX010000019.1:0-16483 GCF_040096355.1 Maccoyibacter intestinihominis | reverse complement strand
TTGTTCCTTCTTGCATGGTATTCGCTGACAACCACTCTTTTTCAGGCAGTACAGTCAGATGTGTTCCTTTCCGATTGCAAATCATTCTTCCATGATGCAGCATCATTCATACAAACTTTTATCGGTTGGACGATTGATGCCGGGCAATCTGTGGCACAAATCAGCACAAAAATTCCAAATGAGATTATAGCCGGAATCATATATTGGTTATTGATGATATTGGTTGTTGGAATATGTGTGGCAGGGACAGGGATACTGGCAATACTGATAGAAATAAAGGTTATAGAATTATATAAGAAAAACTGTTGGGATGTTATTACCCTACTGATGATACTGACAAGTGCGGCTGTCATCATTTATTTTGGAGAAGTAATTAAAAAAGCATTATCAATAAATCTGTTGTTCTTTTGGTTAATTTTACAAGGAATATATCTTACAATTCGACGCTATATAAGTCAAGATACTGATTGACTAGATACAAAATATTTGATAAAATATAAATAGAAATACAGCAGATCAAAGGAGGTAAAACTTATGAGAGCAAAGAAAGTGATTGTAGGGGTAGCTATTAGTGCAATGTTAATTTCTTCATCAATTCCAGTAATGGCATTTTCTGTTACAAACGGGAATAAGACATTTGATAAAAAGTGGGAATTGAGCACTACATCTGATGGCGGAAAAGGTGTTTTGACTTATGGTTATAATACTCTTGCTATTAATGAAGATTATGCACACGCATATCATTCAACTAAAGATCATTACGCATATGTCAAGAATGGAAATGGTTCTTTTTCGGGTTCAAATGTTGGTAAAGGTAATTGGTCTAAAATTGAGGTTGCTCATAAAGGAAATAGTATTACCTACGGTAATAGCTACTAAACAAAGGTTCGGGATAATGGCTGAGTGGTTGGAATTCCAACCACTCTTTTTTGTGGAGTGTATATAAATGAAGAAAAAAATAAAATATATAGGAATTGTTTTGGTTATTTTGTTCTGTTGCTATAATTTATTTTGGTACTTCGGGAGTTATAAACCATATAACGAATTTCAGAAAGACTTCCCTGAAATAGAAGAATCTGGAGTAAAAATTTACACAGATAAAGATGGATTCCAGTATAGTGTGTCTGTCCCTGATTATTTGCTTTGGAATGGAAATCTTGCGATAGCTGAGTCAGATGTTCGATATGCACTAATTATTTGGATAAAACCATTTCACCAAGGAATAAGTCAAGGCGTGCTATTTAATGACTATAAGGATTTGAATACTCAAATTATGTTGTCAAGTAGCAAAAAAGCTGAAGATCAAGAAGATCAATGGATTGTTGATGAAAATAGCACAATATTGACTACGATATTTGAAAAAGCAAATAAAGTATGGAATCTGGGGTTGAAATAAATGAAAGCAATTAAAAACTTATGTTTGTTTTGTTTCCTGATTTTTGGAATACTTATGCAATCTGAAATATTTCAAGATCAGCTTTGGAACTTTTCTACAGCATATTTTACGTCATCACGCTATGAAGTTGCTAGTGAAGATATGTCGCAGTTTCTGAAAGATGTATCAGAAACTGCAACGGAGAATGATGTACATATTTTTTCTCAGTACAATGAAATCAATAATAAATACCTTTCAACACTTCATATTTATGGCGATGATAAAGTAATCAGACAAACATTAAAAAATACTGCAAACATAGAAGAATCAGAATATACCGCTTTAGTTTCCGGAATTACGAAAGTAAAATTTCATAATCTCTCAGAATTGCAAAGTACCTCTGTGGGTTATGAAAACTTTATCTCATACATAGGAAATGAGGACAATATTATCTCTGCATATCAGAAATTATCAGAAAAATATAGCTTAACTTATCCAGAATATTGGAATTCTACGGAAAAGGACATGATTTTTATTATATGGGGTATGATTATTGCATTGATGATTGTTCTAAATGTAATTGAAGTGGTTAGGCGAAAAAAAGAGGTTGTTGTACGAGTTTCCTTAGGAGAAAGTGCTGGTTTCATAGCATTTAAGGCTGCTTTATTCGATGTAACTTTTGACATTGCATTATTTATTGTTGCAAAAATATTGCTGTCAAATTATATATCGGGAGCATATGAGAATAGACTCGTCACAATTTTATATTCCATTGGAATTATTCTTTCCACTATTCCATATTGTTCTTTTTGCTTTTTTGATATTAGAAAGGCATTCGCAAATGCAACACACAAAAGAGGAGTGGATTTTTTAATTTATTCGTTAAAATTTATAGCAGGGGTAGCCGCTGTTTTTACAATTACCACTAATATTAGTAGTATTCATAATAACCTATTTACAAATGAACATTTGTTAGAAGAATATTATGATGCAAATTATTTTACCGTAAAGACTACTGATTTTAATGCTGAAAAAGAAGAAGCTTTTTGGAATAAACTATACAAGAATGAATATAACACATTAAAGCCTGTAATATGCTTGAATATTTTAAATGATAAAAATGATGTGATATATGTAAATAATCATGCAAAAGATATGTTACAAGGTTTTACGAAGCAGATAAATGCAGTAGAGAATGAATCTTCTGATTTGATTATTTTCATTCCAAAGAATAGATATTTTGCTAAAAACAAGCAATTAGCCTATGACTCCTTGAGCCATGTTTTAAATCATGATAATTTACAACAATTAAATATTCAGTACATAGAGTATAGCGAAACAGAATACTTTTCCTATTTAGATACAAGTAGAATAAATGGTATCGAAAAAAGCAAAAATCCGATAATTATTTATCAGGCAAACAAAGATTTAGCAGTCAATGGTGGGTATCTTGAAAGCTATAAAGCAGGAGCAGTTTTATTTCAATGTGATGAAAAACAGCTAAGAAATATCAGCAAAAAGTATGAAGATATGCTTGGAAATTATCAGCTAGTAATTACAAACGTACATGAACAGTATTTATATAATCACACATTTTTAATAAAACTCGTGGGATTTTTAAGTTCTCTTTGTACGATTGTATTGCTTTTAAATATTATGATTATTGTTACAGTAAGTAGACTAGAGTTCCGAGAAAATGCAATGAAAATTTCCTTGATGAAAATCTTTGGATATAGTTTATTTGAACGGCACAAAACACTTCTTAAAATGATTGTAGTGGAAAATTTTGTGATATTAGTAGGTATGCTTATCTATTCTTTATTATCGGTACAGACTGAAGTAGGAATTAGCATTCTTGTTAGTTCATTTATGGCACTAATAGAATTTACAATTATTTTCTTTAATATCACAATTGTTGAAAAAACAAACATACCGAAATCATTAAAAGGAGGTTGCTTATGATAACAATTGAAAATCTATGCAAAGCATATAATGATAAAATTTTGTTCAAAAATTTTCATTTGGAAATTCCAGATAGCCGTTTTTTGGTAATTAGTGGCGAAAGTGGATGCGGAAAAAGTACTTTACTTAATATGATTGGAGGTATTGAAACTCCTGACAAAGGTTCTATTATTGTGAATGGTTTTGATGTGGCAAAAAAAGGAAAAAAGCAGAAATATTTCAAAGAAGTTGTTGGATTTTTATTTCAAAATTTTGCCCTTTTGGAAAACAAAACAGTAAAAGAAAATCTAGAAATAATAAAAAAATCAGGTAGAACGGATATTTCAATAAATGAAGCTCTTGAAAAAGTTGGTTTACAGAAAGTAATTAACAAAAAAGTCTATCAATTATCTGGTGGCGAACAGCAGAGAGTTGCGTTAGCTCGTTTAATGCTAAAGAAATGTTCGATTGTATTAGCAGACGAACCAACTGGTTCCTTAGACAAAAAAAATAGTGAGATTGTTATGAATATATTGCATGAGTTAAGTGAACAGGGAAAAACAGTTATTGTTGTAACTCATAGTGAAGAAATTGTAGCACAAGAAAAGCATGTTCTATATTTATAATTACCCATAATAGAAGAATATGTTCTTTCGGGAGACACCTCCTCTAAGAACATATTCTTTTGGTTAAAATTGATTATAAAGATACTTTTATTTCAGTATATTCGCTATATTGATGGGATATATATTTGCATATTATTTATATGGATAAGGATTATAACTCTAGTGAGTCTTCTGCATCTACCCACATCTGTAAATTACCCTCAAGATATAATCTTGCATATTCCAAAGGCTCATCCACAGCCAATGAAGTAAGCGCACATTCTGATCCGTATGTGGTTTTTAGATTTTTTTCAGCTTTCCAGCAATCAATGCGAAGCATATATCCGGCACTTGTGTAAACATCAATACTATCGTGATTTATGTTGTATTCTGCATAAATTGTTCTCATCGTATCTTATCTCCATTTTCTTTTAATAATCAGTTATAGAGTTAAATATCGAAAACATTTCAATCAGTTCACCATGTCGTTATTGTTATACTGTGTTATGAAATTTTCTTTCCCTTATTTTTTCCCATATTAAGGTTCATGAAAACCAATGTGAGAATATAACACAAGGGAAAGAGTAAGGGAAAGCTCACTTGCTACAAACTTAGTATTTTCAAGGGTTTGCGAAGAATTTGATAATTAAATATAACAGTTATTAAATTTCCTAAAATATGTGAAATATCAACTGGAATTTATTTTAATATCCATGGTCAACATGTTGCCATTGTCCGCCGTTTGTTCTAACTAAAATCCACTTCCAATCATTGTATGTACTATTTGGATTCAGAGAACCATCTCCTCCAGATGAATCAACATCGAATGAAGATAGCAAAACAATGACTTCATCTGCATTGTTCCTATCTGCCCAATCTTGATGGTCTTTAGAGCTGTCATCCCCTGCATAATAAATTTCTGTAAGAGTACATCCATTCCAGTTGCTCTTAAACTCTTTTTTTATGGTGTCAATAGCAGCTGCAATGTCCTCTTCAGAATATATTTCAGATTCTACATTATGCGTATTTACTTCATTAACATTTCCGCCACAAGCACTCAAACTAAATACAAGCAGAATACATAGCATTGCACATACAATCTTTTTCATAATTCACACTACCTCCATCAATTCCGATTTCTCTCATTCTAAAAACATGAATTCCGCATTACTATTACAATGTTAACATAAAAATAAGCTGATGCATATTTTTTTCCTTAATATACATCAGCTTATTTAAATGCTGTTTTTGAGTTCGTTCCAACCATGCATTTGTAGCGGAGACGGCGGGATTCGAACCCGCGTGCCCGAAAGGGGCAAACGCATTTCGAGTGCGCCTCGTTATGACCACTTCGATACGTCTCCGTAAGGTTTGGCAACCTAGTGCCATATTCGCCGAGCGTATTCGCAACTTGCGTTGCTCATCGCGGGCTTCGGCTTAGTGCCATCTTCGCCGAGCGTATTCGTAGCTTACGCTACTCATTCGCGGGCTTCGCCCTATAGTGACAAACTTACAGAATACTGCTTACATGCAAGCATGACGCAGTATCCTGTAAGTCTGTCACTGCACGGCTCATTGCCAACGCGTACATTATACCACATTTTAGGGGGTTTGCAAGGAGAAGTTGTCGGGTAGATATTGTTATGAGGGGAAAAATATATTATAATAACTATGATTATGTATCATAACAAGAAAACTGAACCAGCAGAATGTGTGAAGGGATGTGTGTGCATGAAAAGGATAGGAATGTTAACAAGTGGCGGAGACTGCCAGGCTTTAAATGCAGCTATGCGCGGAGTGGTCAAAGGGCTGTGTGAAAGCTGTGAGCAGCTTGAGATTTATGGTTTTTTAGATGGATATAAAGGTTTGATCTATGGAAATTACCGTCTTTTGACAGGAGCGGATTTTTCGGGAATTCTGACAAAAGGTGGAACGATCTTAGGTTCTTCCCGCCAGCCGTTCAAGCAGATGCGGGTGCCGGATGAAAACGGCCTGGATAAAGTAGAAGCGATGAAGCACACTTATCATAAGCTGAATTTGGACTGCCTTGTGATCTTAGGCGGAAACGGAACCCAGAAGACAGCGAACCTTTTAAGAGAAGAAGGATTGAATGTGGTACATCTTCCAAAGACCATTGACAATGATATCTATGGAACAGATGTGACCTTTGGATTCCAGAGTGCGATCAATATTGCAACAGAGGCAATTGACTGCATCCATACGACAGCAGCTTCCCACAATCGTATTTTTATCGTAGAAGTCATGGGACATAAGGTGGGCTGGCTGACCCTTTATGCAGGCGTGGCAAGTGGAGCAGATATCATACTCCTTCCGGAGATTCCATACGACATCGACAGTGTCTTAGGAGCGATCGAAAAAAGAAGTAAAGCCGGAAAAGGATTTACGATCTTAGCAGTTGCAGAAGGTGCAATTTCAAAAGAAGATGCGAAGCTGAGTAAAAAAGAATATAAAGAAAAATTGAAAAACTACAAATTCCCATCCGTATCCTATGAATTAGCAGATATGATAGAGAAAAAAAGCGGAGCAGAAGTGCGGGTAGTAGTACCGGGACACACACAAAGAGGCGGAAGTCCGTGTCCGTATGACCGCGTTCTTTGCAGCCGTCTGGGTGCGGCAGCAGCACAGGCGATCATGGATGAGGACTATGGCAACATGATCGCGATGGTCAACGGCAAGACAAAGCGGGTACCGTTAGGAGACGTTGCAGGAAAATTAAAGAGCGTAGACCCGGAGTGTCAGATGATAAAAGAAGCGAAGAGTATGGGAATCAGCTTCGGCGATTAATGAGTGCACGGATTTAGGTGTCAGAAATGTATTTTTATATATATAGTTGAAATGATTGCACAAAGGAATATGAAAAGTTTCTTTTTGTGCAATGGAAATGAAACTCAGGAAATCATGAAACCCACTGGTGCACATGATTTCTGTTTTCGGAGGTTCATTGGAATGTTCTGCACAAGGAAACTTGGAATATTGCTTTGTGCAAGCAGTCGATAGATTTCAAAAATACAGTTCTGACCCGGGATTCGGAAAAGGGAAAGAATAGAAGTGAGGATTTCAAATGTCTTATACGGCATTATACCGAAAGTTCCGACCTCAGGAATTTGAGGATGTAAAGGGACAGGAACACATTGTAACAACATTAAAAAATCAAATAAAAGCGGACAGGATCGGACATGCATATCTCTTTTGCGGAACGCGGGGAACCGGTAAGACGACGGCAGCCAAGATTTTTGCAAAAGCAGTGAACTGCGAACATCCGGTAGATGGAAGTCCGTGTGGAACCTGTGAAGCCTGCCGTGCCATCGCGGCAGGCAATTCCATGAATGTCATAGAGATTGATGCGGCATCCAATAACGGAGTGGAAAATATCCGGCAGATTCGTGAAGAAGTGGAATATGCACCGACAGAAGGAAAATATAAAGTGTATATTATCGACGAAGTGCATATGCTATCGATAGGTGCGTTTAATGCGTTATTAAAAACCTTGGAAGAACCGCCATCTTATGTTATATTTATTCTGGCAACGACAGAGGTACATAAGATACCGATCACGATATTGTCGCGCTGTCAGAGATATGACTTTCACAGGATTTCCATAGAGACCATTTCTGCAAGGCTGACAGAACTCTTAGAAAAAGAAAACGTAACAGCCGAGGAGCGGGCAGTCCGCTATATTGCGAAAGCGGCAGACGGTTCGATGCGGGATGCGTTGAGTCTGTTAGACCAGTGTATCGCATTTTATTTAGGCGAAGAACTGACCTATGAACATGTCTTGGAAGTGCTAGGAGCGGTTGATACCGAAGTGTTCAGCAGCCTGCTCAGACGGATACTGGGGCAGGACATCGTCGGGGCGATTGAGCAGTTAGAAGAGATTATCATTCAGGGCAGGGAACTCGGACAGTTTGTGACAGATTTCACATGGTATTTAAGAAATCTGTTGTTAGTGCAAAGCTCGGACGATATGGAAGAAGTGTTAGATATGTCTGCGGAAAATCTTGCTCTTTTAAAAGAAGAAGCAAAAATGGTAGAAGCAGAGACACTGTTTCGTTATATTCGTATATTTTCGGAGCTGTCAAATCAGGTAAAATACTCCAGCCAGAAGCGGATATTGATAGAGATCGCCTTAATAAAACTATGCAGACCGCAGATGGAGCGGGATGAAGCATCCGTTTTAGAGAGGATCAGCAGAATCGAAAAGACGTTAGAAGAAGGAATCCCGGTGGCATCAGTACCGACACAAAGCAGCAGTGCAGCGGCAGGACAGCCGGAAGCAAAGCCCATAAAAAAAGAACTGCCAAAGGCGATACCGGAGGATGTACAGCAGGCGGTAGCAGCGTGGAACTCCATTTTGCAGGAACTGCCGGGACTGATGAAAGGATATTTGAAGTCGGCAAGGCTGACCCTTGGCGGAGACAACGTACTGATGGTTGTATTAGAGGATGAGATGGCAGCATCTTATCTGAATATGGAAGAACATAAAAAAGAGTTAGAGGATGCCATCGCAAGACGGGTAGAGAGTCAGGTCGATGTCAGGATACAGTTAAACGAGACAAATCGTCCGTTTGAAGAAAGTTATGTGGATTTAAAAGATGTGATCCACATGGATATTACCATAGAAGATGAATAAAAACAGGAGGAAATGAAAATGGCTAAGAGAGGTGGATTCCCGGGAGGAATGCCGGGAAACATGAACAATATCATGAAACAGGCACAGAAGATGCAAAAACAGATGGAGGAAGCAACCAAGGAGCTTCAGGAAAAAGAGGTAACTTCCAGTGCCGGCGGCGGAGTCGTAGAGGTAACCGTTTCCGGAAACCGTGAGGTAACAAAAGTAAAGATCGATCCGGAGGCAGTAGATCCGGATGATGTAGAAATGTTAGAGGATCTGATCATGGCAGCAACCAATGAGGCACTTCGCCAGATCGAGGAGATTTCTGCACAGTCCATGTCAAAGATCACAGGCGGACTTGGCGGAATGGGAGGCGGCTTCCCGTTTTAAGCCGTTAAGGAGCAGTCATGGATTACTACAGCAGTCAAATTAATAAATTAGTAGAGCAGCTATCCAATCTGCCGGGTATTGGAGCGAAATCCGCACAGCGTCTGGCATTTCATATTTTGAACATGCCGTTAGAGAATGTAAAAGAATTGTCCGCTTCTATTTTAGAAGCAAAGGAAAATGTGCGTTACTGTAAAGAATGTTTTACGCTTACGGATCAGGAGTTCTGCCCGATCTGCAGCAATCCAAAGCGGAATAAACAGCAGATCATGGTCGTGGAAAATACCAGAGATTTGGCAGCTTATGAAAAAACCGGAAAATACGAGGGAGTTTATCATGTCCTGCATGGAGCAATTTCTCCAATGCTTGGAATAGGTCCCAATGACATCCGGTTAAAAGAACTGATGCAAAGGTTGCAGAATCATGTCGAAGAGGTTATAATAGCAACGAATTCCAGTTTAGAGGGCGAGACAACCGCCATGTATATCAGTAAGCTCATCAAGCCGACCGGAATTAAGGTGTCGCGGATCGCAAGCGGCGTTCCGGTAGGAGGAGATTTAGAATATATTGATGAAGTTACCCTGCTTAGGGCTTTAGAGGGCAGAGTCCTATTATAACAGGGTTAGAAAGAGGAGAAAATAATGAACACACTAGAATTGCAGAAACAGGCAAATGAAATACGAAAAGGTATCATCGCTGCCGTGCACAGTGCAAAATCGGGTCATCCGGGCGGTTCTCTTTCCGCAGCGGACATCTTTACCTATCTCTATTTTGAAGAGATGAACATTGATCCGAAAAATCCGAAAATGGAGGACAGAGACCGTTTCGTACTGTCAAAAGGACATGTAGCACCGGGACTCTATGCAGCACTGGCACACCGCGGATATTTTCCGGTAGAAGATCTGACAACACTTCGTCATGTGGGTTCCTACTTACAGGGACATCCTGATATGAAACATATTCCGGGTGTGGATATGTCAAGCGGTTCTTTAGGACAGGGTCTTTCTGCGGCAGTAGGAATGGCACTTGCCGGAAAAATGGATGAAAAAGATTACCGGGTATATGCTTTGTGCGGTGATGGTGAGATTCAGGAAGGACAGATCTGGGAAGCTGCCATGTTTGCAGGCTACCGGAAACTGGACAACCTTGTTGTGATCGTAGATTTAAACGGTTTACAGATCGACGGAGCAATTTCCGAAATCTGTGATCCGGAACCGTTAGATAAGAAATTTGAGGCATTCCGTTTCCATACGATTACCATTGATGGAAATGATTTTGAACAGATCGCAAAGGCATTTGAAGAAGCCCGTGCAACGAAGGGAATGCCAACAGCGATCATTGCAAAGACCGTAAAAGGAAAAGGCGTGTCCTTTATGGAAAATGCTGTGAACTGGCATGGTGTTGCACCAAACGATGAGCAGTTTGAAATAGCAATGCAGGAGTTAGAGAAAGCAGGTGAAGCATTATGTCAGAAGTAAAAAAAGTAGCAACAAGAGTAGGATATGCAGAAGCACTAGTAGAACTTGGAAAAGAGCATGAGGAAGTCGTTGTATTAGATGCAGACTTAGCAGCGGCAACCCAGACAAAAGTTTTCCGTGAACAGTTCCCGGAGCGGCATATCGACTGTGGAATTGCAGAAGCAAACATGACAGGAATCGCGGCAGGACTTTCTACCTGTGGAAAAGTACCGTTTATGAGCTCTTTTGCAATGTTTGCAGCAGGACGTGCTTTTGAGCAGGTGCGTAACTCCATCGGATATCCGCATCTGAATGTAAAGATCGGTGCGACACATGCGGGAATCTCCGTAGGAGAGGACGGAGCAACCCATCAGTGTAACGAGGATATTGCATTGATGCGTACCATCCCGGGCATGGTAGTGATCAATCCGTGCGACAGTGTAGAAGCAAAGGCAGCAGTAAAAGCAGCTTATGAGCACAACGGTCCGGTATATCTTCGTTTTGGACGATTGGCAATTCCGGTGATCAATGACGAAGAGAATTATCATTTTGAGCTTGGAAAAGGAATTGTCTTAAAAGAAGGAACAGACGTTACGATCATAGCAACAGGTCTTTGTGTCAATGAGAGTATGGAGGCAGCAAAGATGTTAGAAGCAGACGGGATCAGTGCAGAGGTCATCAACATCCATACCATTAAGCCATTGGATGAAGAATTGGTACTTTCTTCTGCAAAGAAAACCGGAAAAGTCGTAACGGTAGAAGAACATTCCGTGATCGGTGGACTTGGAAGTGCAGTTGCAGATGTGCTGTCAGAAAAAGAGCCGACAAGAATGATAAAAATCGGAATTAACGATGTATTCGGAGAATCCGGTCCGGCAGTAGAGTTGATCAAAAAATACGGACTGGATGCAGAAAGCATCTACAAAAAAGTAAAAGCATTTACAAAATAAATGAAATATGGAAAAAAACATGGGACTGTCTTGTAAAAGGGGCAGTCTTTTTGTATGATCCTGCCGAAAGAAAATTTTTTACTCCGACACAAGCTGTCAAAAACTGAAAAAGGAATATGCTATGATACCCCTAACAATACTGCCACAGGCAAAGGGGGTCACCATGATAGAAATCATACAGGATGGACAAGCGACACCAAGGATAAAGCTTCCGAGAAACTTAAGACAAATTGGTAATCCGAGTGGAGAACATAAAATCTATGTGGAAGACTTCGTATACACCTTTTTGCATCCGAGCAGCCGGGAGGAAGCAGGCAATCCGAAAGTTGCAATTCTTGTGGGAACGCAGGAAGAAGAACATGGTACGCAATACTATTTCGTAAGAGGTGCTTTTTACATAGATGATATGACATTTGAAAAAGGCTTACCACAGTATAGCGAGGAGCACTGGGGATTTGCCTATAAACAGATGAAAGAGTATTTTGACGATGAAGACCCGGATAAGGCATTGCAGATCTTAGGCTGGGCGTTCGTCACGGGAGGCATGCCGGCAAGACTGACGACCGATATGGAGCGGGTGTACCGGATGAATTTCAAAGAGCCGCACTCGCTGTTGCTGTTGTTAGATGATGTGGAGCGTGAAGAGAATTTTTATGTCTATGAAAAGGGCAGTCTGCGGAAAAAAGAAGGCTATTATATTTTTTATGAGCAGAATCCGAAAATGCAGGAATACATGGTGCAGTATAAAGAGGCAAAAAATCCTGCAGGAGTGACGGAAACAGTGCTTGATGAGCCGACCGGAAGCTATCGGGAACGGATCGCCACACAGGCAAGACCGGGCAGGGGACGCTGGAGCATGGTAGGCTATGCAGCCTGTGCCGTGCTGGTGTTAAGTACGTTAGTAATGGGTGTGAACAGTATCGGAAGCTATGAAAAGATCAATGAGCTTCAGGAGGCGGTCTCTTTGATCGCAGGAAACTTCACACAAAACGAAGCAAAGCAGGCAAAGGATAACGACAAGACGATCGTTACGACCGTGGATGGAAAAGTGGAGCCGTTAGAAGACACTGCGAAGGAAGATACTGCCAGGGACAATCAATCCAAGGACAAGTCCGAAACAGACAAGAAAAAAGCCAAAGACGGTGAAAACAGCGAAAACAAACAGGACGTGGCACAGAACGATAAGAAAGAAAGCCAAAATGCCGGGGAATCTTCTGAGCAATCTTCTGAGGAAGTGCAGGAAACCGCAGCACAGCCACAGAGTGAAGCAGAAAAGATACTTGCACAGGGCTATTATATCGTACAGAGCGGAGATTCTTTAGAATCCATCAGTACAAAAATTTATGGCAATAAATCCAGAGTGGAGCGTATCAAGGAATTAAATCAGATTGAAAATGCAGATACAATTTTTGCGGGTCAGAAATTAAATCTGCCTTAATGAGAAAAATTAGTGTCATGCAAACCGATATTTGTTATAATGGACAGGAATACAAAAAGAGGTGACATGATACATGGCAGAAATTAGAAGACAGCCATTCCAAACGGTAAAAGTAGATATAGAGGAAATGGATAGGAAAATCAGAGAACACAGGATTCGGATGCTCAAAAGGGCCGGCATCGTATTAGGAATCCTGATATTGCTCTGGTTTTTGCTATATATATATCATCAGGTGCGGACCTATGACAGTCATGAGGCAAAAGTAACAGAGGACAGGCAGGACAGTGCAGCGAATACCTATCTGGAGTTTCAGGGCAATATTTTGAAGTACAGCAATGACGGAGCATTTTACACCGATACTTCCAACGAGCTGATATGGAACCAGAGCTATGAAATGAGCGATCCGGTTGTGGTGATGTCCGCGAAGTATGCCGCCATCGGAGATGAAAAGGGAACGTTAGTCTATATTTTTGACAAGGATGGACTCTGCGGAAAGATCGAGACAACCAAGCCGATCGTGCGTGTAAAGATAGCAGAGCAGGGAACGGTAGCTCTTCTCTTAGAAGAAAACGGTGTCTCCTATCTGAAACTTTGTGATAAGGCTGGGAAAACGCTTGCAGAGGGCGAGCTTCATGTGGAAAACAGCGGTTATCCAATGGATATTGCCTTATCGAAGGATGGAAAACGGTTTGCGGTGTCCATGTTGAACATCAGTGATGGAACGATTAAGAGCAGCATTGCTTTTTACAATTTTGATTCCGCAGGCGAAAAGAAGATCGATCATGTGGTAGGAACTAAAAAATATTCCGATATCATTATCCCACAGATTGAGTTTTTGGGAAATGACAAGCTGATCGCCGTCAGCGACCAGAAACTGATGCTGTTAGAGGTGTCCGGAAAACCGCAGGAGAAAAAGAGCATTAAATATGGAAGCCGTTTAAGGACCATTTTCTATAATGGAAAATATATCGGGCTGATCTTAGATAATGAGAGCAGCAGTAAAGAAGAAAAAAACGATGTGTACTGTATGCAGATTTATGACAACAGGGGAGCGCTTGTGAAAGAAAAAACATTCTCAAGAACTTACCGGAAGGCAGAGTTTTTAAATAATAACGAAGTGTGTCTTTTGAATGATAACGAATGTACGATATTTACGCTGCGTGGCGTGGAAAAATACCACGAAGCCTGGGATAAGAGCATTTATAAAGTGCTTCCGGGCAGAACAGCAAGCCGTTATACCTTTATCTTAGATGGAGAAACGGTACAGGCAAAATTGAAATAAAAGAGGTTAAACTATGAATTGGCTTTTGGTAGTCGTCCTGGTCATACTCGCAGGACATACGATCAAGGGATACCGCCGCGGATTGCTGAGGGTATTGTTTTCCGTGGCATCCCTGTTAATTACGGTACTTTTTGTGGCATGGGCAACGCCGTATGTCAGCAATTTTTTAAAAGAGAATACGAAAATTTATCAAAAAGTTGAGACAAAGTGCGAACAGAAAGTCCGAAAGGACACGAAAGAGCAGATTGTCCAAAAAGAGGAAAAGAGTACCGGACTTTTAGAGGAGTACGGCATCCGGCTTCCGAAATCCATCGAAGAAAAATTATTTGGCAACGTAGAAAAGGGTGCCGATAGCGTGCTTGAAACCAGTGGAGTCTATAAAGCAATGGCAGAGCCGTTAGCACAGTTAGCAGTCGATGGCATTGCATTTTTTGTTTCGCTGATCGTATGTGCGATCATACTGCATCTGATCGGTGGGGTACTGGATATCGCATCAGAACTTCCGGTAATAAAGGGAATCAATCAGGTGTTAGGTTTAGGAGCGGGATTGTTGTATGGTTTGCTGCTTGTCTGGCTGTTCTTCTATTTTGTCGCGGTGATGCAGGCATTTCCGTTTGGACAGAGTCTGTTGGCGATGATACAGCAGAGTGAGTTTTTAACAGCACTCTATGAGGACAACATGGTTGCTTATGTGGTGCAGTATGTATTGTAGGATGTACTGTGGGATTGAGGGTTATGATCTTGCTGTCCCCCTTTTTTGCTGTAGCCGGTATGTCCCATATAGCCGATGACATCGCCGGCAGTCACAACGCTGCCCTCTTTCAGACCTTTCTGAAAAGGGGAATTCTGGCGTAAATGGGCGTAGTAATAATAGCGTTTCTTATCAAAACTGCGGATGCCGATACGCCAGCCGCCATACTGGTTCCAGCCGAGGGCTTCGACATAGCCGGATTCCACGGCAATGATCGGTGTACCGATCTGCCCCATCATATCGTGACCTAAGTGCGGGCGGCTGTAGCCATAGCTTCTGGCAGTACCGAAATCATCGAAATCACCATAGGGAAAGCCTTTTGCAATCGGAGAAAAAGCCTTGAGTCCGTAGTGCTTTTCGTATTTTTTACTGCCGGGTTCGGTTTCAAGTTCATATTCTCCGACATATCCGCCTAAGACAGCCGTATATGCTTCTAAAAAATAGTCGTAGTTTTTCAGATCCTTTGTGAGCTTTTTCATGGTAGTGGAGCGGTTGGACAGATCTGTAGCAGTCTGTGTGATAAAGCGGGCAGATTCGTTAGAAAAAGTGCCGCCGTTTTTTGTGGCAGTATAGGCGAGCAGTTCGATCCAGTTGAGAGGAATGTCAGTATCGTGACTTTCGACATCCAGATCATAGGCAACGCACAGAGCTTCGTAGGGAACGGTGAAATTCACCCATTTGATGAAATCCTTGTCTTTCTTTTTGTCGCGTTTTCCCTCCGAAGCAGAAGAAGACTTAGAAACAGAGGCGGATGTAGATGCCGACTGTGTATATTTTAATCCGGCAAACAGGCTGCATACCATAAGCAGACTGAAGAGTTCTAAAGTAATGACAGAAGTTTGTTTTTGTGGTTTTTTCATGGCGTTGTCCTTAAATAAATTCATAACAGTATATGATAAAAGATACGAAAATAGGAGTAAAAGGAATGGAAGTGTGGAAAAAGAGTCCACTGTTTCACGGAATGACCGAACAGAAAATAGAAGAAATTCTGATGCAGGAGCAGTGCAGAAGGAAAAAATACGAAAAAGGGACATTTGTCTTTTTAGAGGGGGACGTACCTAAGAGTCTGTTTCTTCTGATACAGGGCAAGGTTACGATCTCGCAAAGCACCATGTCCGGCAGACGGATCCTTTTGACGGATATCACACGTTCCGGAGATCTGTTTGGGGAAGTCTATTTATTTATCGGAAAAGAAGCCTACGATATGGATGCACAGGCAGTCGAAGATTCAGAGGTGCTTGAGATCGCGGGCGAGATCCCAAGAGTGCTCTGGCAGAATATGTTAGAGATTTTTGCAAAAAAGGCATATCTGATGAATCAGAAGGTAAAGGTCTTAGGCTGTGCCAGTATCCGTGAAAAGATCGTGCGTTATCTGTTTGAAAGAAAAAATACCGACGGAACGATCCGTGGAAATCTGGTGCGTGAAGAGATGGCAGAATATATGAATGTGACCAGGCCATCTCTGTCGCGGGAACTCGGAAGTATGCAAAAAGAAGGAATCCTTGAGATACAGGGAAGAGATATTAGGATCGCAGACTGGGAAAAATTTGAAATGTATTTATAAAAATCCGTAACATATGTTACGGATTTCAGACTGTAGACAAAGCGCTCCGAGAAATCATGTTTCTCGGAGCCTTTTTCTATCACTATAAAGATGTTTGGGT
>NZ_JBBMEX010000018.1:0-31149 GCF_040096355.1 Maccoyibacter intestinihominis | reverse complement strand
AAATAAAACTTTCCCTTATTTCCCTTACGATTATCTCATAAGGGCAAAAATAAGGGAAAATACATATCGTTTCGCTAATGCACAGGCTGGAAAGCCTGTAAAATAGGGAAAGTTAGAAATATATTTCGGCAAATTTGAAGTTGTCGGGTTCTTTACATAGATAAAATATCCATTTTCAAAAAATGATTCATAAATACTCCTCAAAATTATATATATGTAAAATCATTTTTCTTTCATTTTAGTTTATCCTTCACTGATTTAACTGTAGTAATCCTGTTTCCAGAACTTCTATCATTTTTTCGATTTTTGTATTTATCAAACCCTCTATCATGACTAACAAACGTTACCTCCTGATTCCCCCTTTTTAGCAATTGACCAGCCTCAGCTTTAATTTGATTGTCAACCGCTTGGTCTCCTGGAGAAACTAGTTTTGATGATACATTAGGTCTATTTTGATATTTCCTGTCAAATTTGCATTTTGCTCCCACTTGCGAAAAAATAGCTCTGACCGTTGTATTTTTTGTTGTATGTTCGATGCCTTTTTGCGCTTCTTTAATATGATTATCACCATCAATAAATATTGTTTGTTTTCTTTGCGGTTGAAATTTCTTTCTATTTTTTTTCGTCTTATTGACTTTGTTTGAACCTTTTCTTTTTTCTTCTTTGAGTATGTTTGGTAATTTTACAGATACACTAGAAGAATTGTATGTATGTCCATATAGACATCCATAATCTATATTTGACGATGAATTCAGCTGAAAAGTTATTTCCTGTGTACTTCTATTAACAGAAGGTGAATAAGGATTTATAGATGATTTAGTCACTGTTTTTTTTACCGTAATATCATGTACATACGCTGAATCCTTTAACATATCATCATATTTCCCATTTATTATTTCTTCTAAGTCCTTTACTACATCTTCTTCAACAATTCCCCAGCTTTTTCCTAAATTATATTCTTCAATAAATTCTTCAATCTGCTTCCGCGAAGGCATTTCATCGAGACTACCAAATGATTCTTTTAATTTTACTAGATATTGTTTATATGAAGAGATAGATTTACTTTTACCTGTTATATTTTTAAGCATCAAAGAACTAATATCTTTCTTAACATCAAGAATAATTATCTGCCAGTCAATAAACAAATTATATTTATCAATAAAAGACTGAACTTCTTCGCTAGAAGGCATTTCCTTAATACCACTAAAAAATTCTTTCAGCCTTTTTTGGTATTCTATATAATTATTTATTTTTTTCCCCAATATACTCTCCTGCCTTTCCCCTCAAAATCGGAATTTCATACTATAACTTATAATGCATAAAGTTGCCATTATGCTTAAACCCAAAATCAGTATATAATTTAACACCCATATCTGATGCTGTAATCTGAACAGTACCACAGCCATATTCCTTCGCTTCACTTACTACTCTTGAAAGTAACTCCTTCGCTATACCTTTTCTCCTGTAATTTGGATTAGTGAACATACTGGAAAGCAAACCTATTCTTCCAGAAGGGCATCCAAAATATGGTGGTTTCTCAACAAATGACATTCCACTTGTTCCTATAATCTTATCCCCATCCTTTGCAATCCATGAGACAAATGTTCCATCTGCCATATGCCTATTATAGTAATCCTCCAAATTAGGAACCAAGTCAATTTCTTCTGTAGCACCTTCTTCATGAAGCTGATTAATTCTCATTTGGATAAATGTATCTAATTCATTTTCTGTAAGTCGCTTATATATAATATCCACGCTTTCAAAACCTCCTTAGCTCTAAAAATAGGAATTTACCAATCCGACAAATTCAAAGTTTTACCTGTTCACCAAATTCCGATTGAGATTTCACCTGTTTTAAGAAATTTAATAACTGTTATATTTTGTTATTAAATTCTCCGCAAACCATTGAAAACACTGGATTTGTCGCAGGTGAGCTTTCCCTTATTGTTTCCCTTGTGTTATATCGTCCCACCAGTGTTTACGAACTCTGATAAGGGAAAATACAAGGGCACAAGATGTCCGGTGGACATCTGCTCTGTGCCGACCGAAGCGGCAGCGGAGACCAAAAAAATTATATAAAACAGTATAACACAAAATAAAAGTGACATGGTGAACTGATTGAAATGCTTCTGATTTTTGTAGCAAATAATTGATTGAACGATAAGGAGATAAGATACGATGAGAACACTATTTGCAGAATATAATCCCGGACGAAACAGCATTGATGTTTATACCAGTGCAGACTATATGCTTCGCATTGACTGCTGGGAAGCAGAAAAGAATTTGAGAACCACACCCGGATCAGATTGTGCATTAAACACACTTGCCATTGATGAACCACTAGAATATGCGAGACTGTATCTTGATGGGAATTTACAGATGTGGGTAGATGCAGAAGATTCCTTGACATTATAGTAATGTTCAAAAAAAGCTCTCTGTGCAATGCACAGGAGCTTTTTATATGTAGACCTCTATTTATTTGTGCTGTCTGCATCAATTACAGACTGAATCTGCTTCATAAGGGTATCATAGTTGTCCTTGTTATCAATTCCGCCGAGCATTGGTTCGCCTACAATATTGCCATTTCTGTCAACAAGTATAGTTGTTGGAAAGGCCATGATTTCTGAGGCATATTTACCGGCATCACTAGAGGAGTCAATTGACAGATTACGATATTTGACACCCTGGCTTTCAAGAACAGAGGCAGCCTCTTTGATAGCTGTTTTATTGCCATCGAAGGTCTCAGTGTTGATGCCAACAACTTCTCCGCCCATTGATTTGATAGCTTCATTTAATTCGTTAAGCTTGGATAATTCAGCGACACATGGTTTGCAGCCGGTAAACCAGAAATTGACGACTGTTACTGCATTACCGGAAAACAGGCTGTCATCAACCTTATTGCCATCAAAATCCTCACCGGAAAAATCACTGAATACAGATGAGGCTTTAGAGCTGTCCTTCTTGTTATCGTCTGATGATGTATTTTTGTTTTCAAGCTCTGCTATCTGTTCCTCGATTTTTCGTATGGTTTCAATATCCTCATTAAGTGTTTTAAGCTCATCGTCTGTGAATGAATTCTTGTTTGATTCTACGGTACCGGCAAGATAATCAGCATAATTTCCGTTTGGATCGGCGTCACTTTTGTTCATCATGCCAAATGCCTTGTTCCACACATCAGCGTGATCTGCAAAAAGCTGATTTTCCTGCTGATATAAATCATCAAGCCTGGAATCTGATTTGCCGGATGCTTCTGAGCCGGCTTCAGTCTGAGTGTTCTTAGAATCTGTTGTGGAAGCTTGCTTTACGCCACATGCTGTAAGTGATAATGCTATGCAGAGTGTAAAAATAGAAATAAATGATAATTTGTTTTTCATGAGTAATTCCTCCTTTAAAATAATAGTAAAATGTTTAATAGCTATCTGTTGTCATTTTTTTGACATGATTTTCCCATAAACCGGTAGCAGATGGCGTCCTTCGGACAGGCCTTTATGCAGGCACCGCAGCGTATGCACTCGGGGTGATCCGGTGTCTTACACACATCCACATCCATCTTACATGCCTTTGAGCATTGACCGCATCCGACACATTTGCTGCTATCAACGGTGATTTTGAGCAGACTGACCTTATTAAATAATGAGTAGATTGCTCCAAGCGGACAAATCCATTTACAGAAGGGCCTGTAAAATAAGATACTTAGTACAATCACTGCAATTAAAATCATACACTTGAAAGAAAAAAGCTTTCCCAGCGCAGAACGGATAGCAGCATTTCCAATAGATAACGGTATAGCACCCTCTAAAACACCCTGAGGACAGATATATTTGCAGAAGAACGGGTCTCCCATTCCTATAGAGTTCGTTACAAGCATCGGAAGAAGTATAACGAAAACAATAAGAATGACATATTTTAGGTACCTAAGAGGCTTTAGTTTGGCTGTGGATAATTTCTTTCCGGGGATTTTATGAAGTAAATCCTGAAACCATCCAAATGGGCACAAAAAACCACATATAAATCTGCCGAGAGTTACACCGAGTAAAATAAAAAATCCGGTTATGTAGTATGAAAACTTAAATTTTGATGATCCGACAACTGCCTGAAATGCCCCTATTGGACAGGCTCCTGTCGCGGCAGGGCAGGAGTAGCAGTTTAATCCGGGTACGCATACTGTTTTTGCATTGCCCTGATATATTTTACCCTTAAATAAATTTGGAATATGAATATTGGTCAGCAGCGTTGCTGCGGCCTGTATCCAGCCACGTATTTTTGCCAGTTTTCTTGATAGTAATTTCTTTTCCTTATCCAATTCCGACACACTCCAGACATAGTTTTATTGCTTTACCAAGCACTGTAGCCGCTTCACCTCTGACTGCACCATAGCTTATCATAGATACACCAAGGATAAGCAGAATGATTTGACATGTTTTTTGGTATTTCAACATAATGTTGCTCCTTTTTGTTGTATTGTTGACCAGCTGACTTTGGTATTATACAATATAGGTTGTAAAATTATTGTTAAGAAGCAGGAGAACATTTTGAGATTATTAATTGTTGAGGATGAGAAACAAATATGTGATATGGTTGCAAAGAGTCTGTATGCTGCCGGTTATGAGGTGGATACCTGTTATGATGGGAAAGAGGCTCTTGAATGTATACTGTCGGAGAATTATGATCTGATAGTTTTGGATTTGAATCTGCCGGGGATGGATGGCATGGAGCTTCTTAAGGAGCTTAGAAAATACAATGATGAAACTAAGGTTTTGATATTATCTGCAAGAGGTCAGATTGCTGATAAGGTAGAGGGACTGGATGCAGGAGCAAATGATTACATGGAAAAACCATTCCATCTGCAGGAGCTTGAGGCACGTATCAGAAGCCTGACAAGAAGGAAATTTGTACAGAATGATATATGTCTTAAATGCGGAGAAATAAAGTTTGATACGATTAAACGCGAGGCATATGCAAAGGAAGAGCCGGTTCCACTGACAAGAAAAGAGAATGGTATTTTGGAATATTTACTTATCAATATAGGCAGACCGGTGAGTCAGGAGGAGCTGATAGAGCATGTGTGGGATGCCACGGCAGACAGCTTTAGCGGAGCAATCAGGGTACATATGTCTTCACTTAGAAAAAAGCTTAAGGCGAAGCTGGGATATGATCCCATTCAGAACAAGGTAGGTGAAGGCTATAAAATACGGGAGGAGTCTGACAGATGAAAAGAATGTCGCTACAGTGGAGACTTACGTGCATTACTACATTGTGTATTGCTATTATATGTGGCTGCCTGACTATGTTTGTCTATAAAAATGGTGTGCATTACATCGATTCTCTGCAGGATGCGGTAGAGTCACAGGGGGATGAAAAAGGAAACAAATCAGATGAAATATATATCAGCATACCGGACGATAAGTGGGATGAGTTTGCGGATGAATTTTCGGTTCAGGTGTACAATAACAAGGCCGACTATAAAAGAAACAGTCTGATAATCACGGTTTTGCTGGCGCTTTTGGGAGGTGTCGTCACTTATTTTATAAGCGGGCATGCACTCAGACCAATCAGGGAGTTTTCAGATAAAATTGAAAAGGTACAGGCTCAGAATCTGTCTGATTCAAGAATAGAGGAAAACAATGTTAAGGAACTGAACCAGCTGGGTATTTCTTATAATAAGATGCTTGAGCGTCTGTCGGAAGCATTTGAGATACAGAGACAGTTTACTGCAAATGCAGCACATGAGCTGCGTACTCCATTAGCGTTAATGCAGGTACAGCTTGATTTATATAATTCTGCCTCTCACCCGGGAAATGATGCAGACACTTTGCAGACCATAAAAATGGTTACGGAACAAAATGATAAATTAAACAGGATGGTAAAGACTCTTCTTGACATGAGTGAGCTTCAGACGGTGGGAAGGGATGATAAAATTATATTGGATGCTATTGTTGAAGAGGTTTTGGCAGATCTTGAGCCTCTTGCCGTGGAAAAGAATATAAAGCTGATTGGAAAATGTGAGGATGCCACTATGATAGGCAGTGATATCCTTATTTACAGGCTTGTATACAATCTGGTTGAGAATGCCATCAAATATAATCATCCGCTCGGACAGGTTACAGTAACCGCATATCAGAGAAACAAGCATGTTTATCTGTCTGTAGAAGATACGGGAAGCGGAATACCAAAGGAGCTTAGGGAGAGAGTGTTCGAGCCATTCTTCCGTGTGGATAAATCCAGAAGCCGGGAGCTGGGTGGCGTAGGGCTAGGTCTTGCTTTTGTCCGTGAAATCGTTAGAGTACATGATGGCAGTATTTGTATCAAATCAGGCAAGACTGGAGGAACGATTTTCGAGGTGACTTTTGCACAGCATTCAATGTAGCGTTCCATTTTACACATTTGTCAACGCTATTAAAACAGATTTGCTAAATGAGAAAAATAGAATAGTCTCCACATGTAAACCCATTCACAATAATAAAGAGCAATCGAATTATCTCGATCACTCTCTGCTCATTACTTCCATGATAATAATATCCGTCCCTACATCTCCTCCACAACCTGAAAAATATAAAACTTCAGATAATAACTCTCGTCCGCTGCCCAAAGGATCGGATGATCCGGTGCCTGTGTACGGTATTCCACTTGGCGCAGCCGCTTATGGGCACTCTTAGCCGCCTGACGGATCGTTTCCGTGAACAGCTCATAAGTCATAAAGTGTGAGCAGGAACAGGTGGCAAGATAGCCGCCGTCTTTTACCAGTTTTAAGGCACGCATATTGATCTCACGGTAACCTTTGACTGCATTTTTTACAGAATTTCTGGATTTCGTGAATGCAGGCGGGTCTAGGATGACAACGTCGAACTGCTTGCCTTTTTTCTCAAAATCCGGAAGCAGATCAAAGACATCTCCGCAGGCAAAATTTACGATCCCCTGCAGATCATTCATTCTCGCATTGAACATTGCCTGATGGATCGCAAGGTCAGAAGCATCAATTCCCAGCACTCTTCTTGCTCCGCCAAGTCCTGCGTTTAACGCAAAAGAACCGGTATGTGTAAAACAGTCTAACACATCCGCATCCTGACAAAGCCGTCCGACTGCTGCACGGTTGTATTTCTGGTCTAAGAAAAATCCGGTCTTTTGTCCCTCTTTGATGTCTACCACATAGAGCACACCATTTTCTACAATTTCCACATTGGTATTAAACGGTTCTCCGATAAATCCTTTGATACGCTCCATGCCTTCCTGTGTGCGCACTTTCGCATCACTTCGCTCATAGACGCCGCGGATGTGTACCCCATCTTCCTCTAAGCACTGTTTGATGCAGCCCACAATGACAAGTTTCCAGCGGTCAATTCCCAATGCATTCGACTGTACCACCAGTACATCCGCAAACTTGTCTACTACCAGCCCCGGGAAGAAATCTGCCTCTGCAAAGATCAGACGACAGCTTGAGGTATCGACCACTTTTTTGCGGTACTCCCATGCACGTTTGACACGTTTCATCCAAAAAGCTTCATCAATCACCGTATTCTCATCCCTGCTCAACATCCGCACACGGATCTTAGAATGGTCATTGATAAAACCGACTCCCATCGGATAGCCGTCAAAGTCATGCACCAGCACGACATCTCCGTTTTCATAGCTTCCTAACACGGACTCGATCTCATTATCATAAATCCACATACCGCCTGCCTTTACGGTACGTCCCTCACCTTTTTTTAACGTTACTATTACACTCATACGCTGTCTCCTTCTTTTTTATTTACCACATAGATTCCAATACTTACGAGCAGCAGTGCGATCAGACTTTTTACTCCTGCTGCCTGCGCGCCTTCCCCTAAGAGAAGTGCCGATAAAATAACTCCAAACACCGGATTCATAAAGCCAAAGACTGCCACCTTTGACACCGGATTATATTTTAACAGGATTCCCCACAGGGAATAGGCAACCGCTGAAACGACTGCTAAATAGACGAGCATGCCGGTGGATGCCGCTGCAAATCCATGCACCTTTCCACCCATCAGCAGTCCGATGACACACATGATGATGCCTCCTGTTATGAACTGATAACCGCTTAACAGCACCGGATTTTCATCCTTAGAATATCTTTTCAAAAAAACAGAGGAAAATGCATATGCCACGGTAGACAGGAAAATAAATCCCTCACCGGTCAGCCGGAAGCCCATATCCATGCTGCCTCCTAAATTGACAATGACAACTCCGGCAAAACCAATCAGACAACCGACGATTTTTTTCCCGGTCAGCTTCTCCTGTTGAAATAAAAGGCTCGCTACGAGAACTGCCACAAAGACATTCACGCCTTCTATAATAGAAGCTTTCACACCGGTGGTATTTGCAAGTCCTACATAAAAGAAAAAGTATTGCAGAACAGTCTGTAACATGGATAATTTGAATATTTTTCCAAAACTCTCTTTTTTCGGTATCAGAAACCCTCTATTTAAAACACTGCCAATGAGAACGGTCAGGATTCCCGCTAAGGTAAAACGATACCCTGCAAATAAAATCTGTGCTGCGGTATCAGCGGCATCAATTTCAAACATCTGATAGCCGATCTTAATGCATGGAAACGCACTTCCCCACAATGCACAGCAGACCAGTGCGCCAAACCAGACCACTGCGGTCTTTTGCATGATCTGCGCTCTTTTTTCTTCTTTCATGACTTAACCTCTTATATTTCTTTTTACGACTCTTATCAGTTCTTTATCTTATACCATGATTGTATATTTTTCAACTAAAAGAACCTCTACATAGAGTTGACCTATTCTGTCCTGCGTGTTAAAATTAATGTATGTTTAAATTTTAACAATCTCATGTTTAGAAAAAGAGGAGGGTTCTTAAGATGGATTTTCAAAAAGAGTATCAGCAGAAACTTGTATCTGCAGATGAAGCTGTAAAAATTATCAAATCCGGCGATTGGGTAGATTATGGTTGGTGTACCGGCACTCCGGATGCTTTGGATAAAGCACTCGCAAAACGTACCGACGAATTAAAGGACGTAAAACTTCGTGGCGGTATTCTGTTAAAGCCTTTAGCTGTATTTGAACGTGAAGATGCAGGCGAGCATTTCTGCTGGAATTCATGGCATATGTCAGGAATCGAGCGTAAATATATCAGCCGTGGATTCGCTTATTATTCACCGATCCGTTATTCCGAGCTGCCACGTTACTACCGTGACTCCATTCAGCCGGATGACGTTGTTATGCTGATGGTAGCACCTATGGATAAGCACGGATACTTCAACTTCGGTCCAAATGCTTCCCATTTAACTGCAATGTGCGAGACTTCTAAAAAGATCATCGTAGAGGTAAATGAGAATATGCCTCGTTGTCTCGGCGGTTTTGAAAACGGAGTACATATCTCTGATGTTACTTACATTGTAGAAGGTGACAATCCTCCGATCGGTGAACTTGGTGGCGGCGGCCCTGCAACAGAAGTTGACAAAGCAGTGGCAAAATTAATCGTTGATGAGATTCCAAACGGTGCCTGCTTACAGCTTGGTATCGGTGGTATGCCAAACGCAGTAGGTTCTCTGATCGCAGAATCTGATTTAAAAGACCTTGGTGTTCATACTGAGATGTATGTAGACGCTTTTGTTGATATTGCAAAAGCCGGAAAGATCAACGGTTCTAAGAAAAATATCGACCGTTTCCGTCAGACCTATGGTTTTGGTGCAGGAACAAAGAAGATGTACGATTACTTAGACGAAAATCCGGAACTGATGAGTGCTCCTGTAAGCTATACAAATGACATCCGTTCTATCTCCGCACTGGACAACTTCATGTCTATCAACAATGCGGTGGATATCGACTTATTCGGACAGATCAGCTCTGAGTCCTCAGGTATCAAACATATCAGTGGTGCCGGCGGACAGTTAGACTTCGTACTTGGTGCTTACCTGTCAAATGGCGGTAAGAGCTTTATCTGCTGCTCTTCTACCTTTACTACAAAGGATGGAAAAATGCAGTCCCGTATTAAACCTACCCTGACACAGGGATCTATCGTTACCGATACACGTTCTAATACACACTATGTTGTTACAGAGTATGGTATCGTAAACTTAAAAGGTCTGTCTGCATGGGAAAGAGCAGAAGCACTGATCTCCATTGCACATCCTGATTTCAGAGATGAATTAATTGCAGAAGCTGAGAAGATGCACATCTGGAGACGCAGCAATAAATAAATTTCTATCCTATAGGATTTTATGATCGGATCTATAAACTAAAAAGACCACATACTTTCCATTTTGGAAAGTGTGTGGCCTTTTCTTATTTTGATCTCCACTATATTCTTAACTATAGCTTCCTACCATAACGTAGCCTTGACATTGCTCTGGCTCCTCCAAAGAGTCCGATCTTTCCACCTTTGGCATAAGGTGCTAACAGGTCGATCACTTTAATTCCGGTCTCTAATACCTCCACTGCCGGACTCTGTTCTTCAAAGCTCGGCGCATCCCGGTGGATACACCAGTGGGTTTCCTGCTCTAATGTTTCCCCTTTGTCAATGGTTTCGCCAAGAAGATTAAACAATCTTCCTAAAGTCTTTTCACCAACCGGAACTTCAATCCCGCTTCCGGTTGCAATAACCTCCATATCCTTTTGCAATCCCTCTCCGGATGCTAAAAGAATACATCTTACCACATGATTGCCGATATGCTGTGCCACCTCCATGACACAGCGTTTTCCATGATTATCTACTTCTAATGCGTCCCGTATAAAAGGCAGTTCGTTGTCTTCAAATTCCACATCATCAACAACATAGTCATCTTTCTTTGAAGTATCCGTGGTATCGACAAAAAATACCCCCTTGTGTTAGACTTAAATTGTCCAACACAAGGGGGAACTTCATGATTCTGACTAATCTTTCATATACTTATCCAATTGATGGGAAAAGTCCAGTACTTTCTGCAACATCTCTTTTGCATCCTTGGAGTTACTCTTATTATTATCCGTTATTTCTGACGCTGCCACACTACTTGCCGTAATCTCTCCGCTTACTGTAGATAATTGCATAATGCTTTCTACAATCATATTGTTAGATGTTTTCAATGCCTCTATTTTTTCATTGATATTGTTCATCTGCATTGTTAGCTGCTTCATGTTTTCATCTATTACGATAAAACCATCGGAGGCCTCTTCTATAAGTCCCGTCTGGCTTTCCGTTGCATCTAAAGATTTCCGTATAGCATCCGAAGCCTCATTGGAAAATTCATTCAATTCATCTACAATAGCCGTGATATTTTCTGTTGCATCTTTTGTCTGATCTGCTAACTGACGAATCTCATCTGCAACAACAGCAAATCCTTTTCCTGCTTCCCCGGCTCTGGCAGCCTCAATAGATGCATTTAGTGCCAAAAGATTTGTCTGACCGGAAATGCCTAAGATTAAATCTGTAATATTTCTAACATTTTTTGTCTTATCACTAAGCTTCTCCATAGCTGCAACAACTACTTCATTTGTTTTAGAAATGCTATTTGCCTGGATGTCAAGCTGCTTCATCACCTCTAAATTATGACTCACAGCTTTCATGGAATCTTCTGTCTTATCGACTGCCTCTTTTGTTGCTCCTGCTGCGCTCTCAATCGCATTCTGAATACTGTGTGTCATTTCTGTCTGATTCTGAATACTCTCTGCTGTACTTTGTGTTCCTATCGTAATATCACTGACACTATCGCTTATGCTTTCAGCTGATGAATATAAATGATCTAACAGATGATTTGCCTCTCTCGTCTGACTCTGAACACCTTTGACAATTTCAAGTATATCCTCCATCATCAGCTTCTGTATCTGCTCTTCATCCTGTACTGCTCCCACACTATCCCGGCTAAATCTCCATAACACTTTTGTGCTCTGATAAATTGCGAGTAATGTTACAAGAACCAGGCCCGATACCATTCTTTCCTCATTCATTGTGTTTGACGAATGAATAACTCCTGTTAATAGTAACATAAATCTTAATGCATCCACTACAGCAAGCAAGCAGCAGAACACCTTTGTACTTTTTGGCTGACTATACATCATCACAGTAACTAACAATGGCATTGGAATAAACATCATACAGTCATTCCCATTTTCAATGACCACGATCAGATACATAATCACAAATTGGATCATTCCCAGCCGGAACATTACTCCACTTTCCCTATCTTTAAGATAAGTAACGATAATCGCAAAAATTCCTATGATATCAATGACCAGGCCGCTCATTGCCAAAACCGAGTTACCAAAATCCTGAATACAGGCAACAAGATTCACAAGCATAGCAATTTCTGTTACCAAAAAGCCGATAAAAACAACTTTATTTGCTAACAGATTCTTTTGTTTCTCATCTTTATATTTTCTGCTATCACTTTGTTCTTTCAGTTCTTTGAACTTTGCTTCTCTGTCAGTAATTCTCATTGCACCTTTATCTCCTGCTTATATGTGGCACCTTACTATACTGAAAATCATAAAATAATCTAAAGCATTTCGTTTATAACCCCAAAGGGTAGAATATCTGTTGTTTTATGCTAATGCTGCGGTTATAATCGCCATGGAATATACCTCTGCTGCGTTACATCCTCTGGATAAATCGTTTACCGGTGCATTTAAACCTAATAAGATCGGTCCATATGCTTCAAAGTTACCAAGACGCTGTGCAATCTTGTAACCAATATTTCCTGCATTGATGTCCGGGAAAATAAAGGTATTGGCATGACCTGCAACCGGATCATTCGGGCATTTTGTACGAGCCACTCTTGGAGATACGGCTGCATCGAACTGTAACTCTCCTGCAATCGGAAGCTCCGGATATGCTTTCTTGGTCATCTCGGCTGCGTTACGCATCTTGTCTACGGTCTCGCCGGAACCGGAACCAAATGTAGAATAGCTTAAGAATGCAACTTCCGGCTCTAAACCAAAGATTCTTGCACAGTTTGCTGTCTCATGTGCGATCTCTACTAACTCTTCTTCATTTGGTGTAATGTTAATTGCACAGTCACCCATTGCTAACAGCTCGTTTTCACCGGTAGCTCTCGGACGTACTAAAATAAAGCAGGATGATACGATCTTGTTTTCCGGCTTTGTCTTGATCAACTGTAATGCCGGACGCACGGTATCTGCTGTTGAATAGGTTGCACCACCTAAGAGTGAATCTGCCACTCCCATTTTTACTAACATCGTTCCAAAATAGTTAGCATGTGACAGGGTCTGACGTGCCTGCTCTTTTGTAACACCTTTGCTTTTACGAAGCTCGCAGAATAAGTCTACCATCTCATCCATACGGTCAAATTTTTCAGGGTCAATGATCTCTGCTCCGCGGATATTAAATCCACTTTCCTCTGCCCCTTTATAAATCTCATCCTCATTTCCTATCAGGATCGGATGAAGAAAGTTACTTGCCAGTAAGCGGGAAGATGCCTCTAAGATACGAGGATCGGTTCCCTCTGTAAAGACGATCGTCTTCGGATTTTTCTTCAAAACACTAATTAATTCACCAAAACCATACATAAATTTTTTCTCCTCACTGTAATACTGTTTCCATTTCACAAACCCTCATTCATTCTATACTCTTTTTTAGGGCTTTGCAAGCATTGCACTTCATCTAATACAAACAGAGAGGGCAAATCTGCCCTCCCTGCTATTTGTGACTGTCTTTTCCATCCATTGCATCTACCCGAACGTTCGGTGGAAGATACTGGTAGACCTCCTGATAAGACTCCATCTCATTCTCATTGGAAGGTGTCCGGTGCATCAGTCCCGTACAATCCATTCCGGTTGCCGAATTCGCAAGATAGTCATAATCTTCAGTCTGATAAGTCTTTAATATTTCTTCTTCATCCTGTCTGTTTCCAACAGCACATTCTGTCTCTTTTCGTTTCGCCATTCTGTAGCCTTCCTTCTTTTTCGGATAGCATATGGAAAAACTGTTTTTTTATGCGGAAAAATTGATATGCTGACCCAAGAGCTGTTCCTGCGGTGTCTTCACATGATCACTCATGCTGTCATAAATGGTATCATTGATCTTTTTGAGCAATTCCTCCACACTGGAAGCGGTAACGGTAACGTAGTCTTCTTTTTCCTCCGCCTTTTTGCTCTTGTCATTTTTCAATTCCTGCTTTTCTTCCGTTTTCTTTTTGTCTGCCTTTTTCTCAGCTACTTTCTTCTCCTCTGCACGCGTTTTTGCGTTTTTGGCGATTCTCTCTTTCTGGGCAGCTAAGGATTTGTCTATCACGGCAAACAAAGATGCGGTTCCATTGTCATTGATCTTGATCCCATATCCTTTCACATGGGATGCATTACTTCCAAGTCCGTTTTTGATCTGTGCAAGCTGCGTCTGCGCTCCACTGATGATCCCTTCGTATTTTTTACGATAGGCTTCATCCTCTGCCATTTTCTCAATCTTATCCGTGTCGATCAGTACGACAGTGTGATTTGCATTCGCATACTGTGCTGCGTTTGCCTGTGCCTCTTCTTTTTTGTCAGCACTGACCAGAATAAAATCCATATTGGAAAATTTCTTTTTCAATTGCTCATAATACTTCTGAGCCTTTTCGCTCAACTGTGGATTTCCAATGGTCTTTCCATTCGTAACGGCTGACTTTTTCGTTGTCTGCTGCACGTTTTCCGTATATGCATTTGCTGCATAGTCAGATTGTGCCACTGTGTTTGTGTTCATATTGATTCCTCCCTGATCTTATGATTTGGTAAATCCTTTTACCTACTATTTATTTCGGCACAATATGTCTAAAAATTTATCGCTTTTATTTGCTTACTTTAAAATTCTTTACCTTACTCCATTTTCCGGCTACCTTTTTACCGGTAGAATCTTTCTTATAGGCTTTGACACGAACGTAATATTTTTTGCCCTTAGAAAGCTTTGAAATCGTCGTCGTTGTCTTACTTGAGGTCACGGTCTTTGCAGATTTCATGTTGGACTTTGTAGAATACTGGATCTGATATCCGTCTGCCCCGCTTACTTTTTTCACGGTAACCTTTATCTTTTTACCGGAAACATTCTGCACTTTTGAGATCACTGCCTGCTTTAAGCTGATCTTTTTCCACTTTGCATACAGTGTTTTTCCGGATTTGATCTTTGTATTAAAATCCCATGCTTTGGTCAGTTTGGAATCCGTATACCAGCCGGCGAAAGTATATTTACTCCGCTTTGGATTTGACGGTTTCTTAATGACCTTATTGTACTGCACATATTGTTTTGAAACACTGCTGCCGCCGTTGGACTTAAAGTTCACGGTATACACTCTTCCATCTACTGTTTTGCTTGTCTGGTCACTGTTCCAGTAAGTGTCTTTTACCGCAATTGCCTTAATGGTTGTTTTTTTCGATATCGTAAATGGTTTTTTATAACGATGACTCTTTGTATAGGAAGAGGACGCCGTCTGTCCATTTGTGGTATAGTAAATCTCTGTATTGGATGTGTTACTGCTAATCGTTACCTGCACACCATTTTTGACTGTCTTATAAGTGACCTTTGGTGTTGCTGTTTTTTTAGATGGTGTTGCACATTTTCCAATGCTGGTATTTCCTGCACCGGAATCTAAAGTACTTGCCGGAAGTTTTCCGTCAAACATGGATTGGATCTCATGTGTGCCATCTGATCTTATGACGGATTCGCTTCGGTTAAAGAAATTATAAATCATCTCATATCCGCTGTAACCATCCATGTCATCCCAGGTACAGTCTGTGTGATACCAGGAATCATTAATCTTTATCATGTTCCATGCATGATCCGTACTGAGAAGTGCTATGGTATCAATGCCTGCTCCATTCATCAGCATTTCAAATGCTTTTGTATAACCTGCGCATACGCTGTGGTCATCGCAGAATACACTATATGCACTCTGATGGAATGGATTTTCCGGATTTGTCAGATAATTATCATCATACTCCACTTTTTTTACTATGTAATCATGAGCAACTTTTGCTTTCTGCTCTGCACTTCCCGCTGCTGCAATTGCACTCTCGCAGGATGTGATCTGATTCTTCATTGCCTGTGTTGCCTTACTGCGCTCACTTCCACTCTGGAACTCCTGATAAAATGTCGGTAAAAGAATACTACTTGGCTCAATATACGCATATCCGCCATTGATAAAATAATACTGTGGATTGGAATAATTAAACATTAAAAAGATTTCCACTGCTCGCTCTAAAGATAGCGGAGCATAGCTAATTTCATAGTCCGGTATGATCATCCCACTGGTGCTAACCGCATCTTCTCCACTTATCAGATACAAACAACATACATAATCCAATTTATCCCAGAAGGCCTGCTCATCACTGTCTAAATTGTTGTAAATATAATTGGAGGAATACTTATCCCACTCTGTAAGATATATGGCAGAACCATATGTATGAATCCCCCCCGGTTAACCTGTTTTAACTGTCCTGCTTGTGCTTGGGATAATGCTGTTCCCTGTACAGATGCAAGTCCACCTGCTCTGTTCTTAAGAACTTCTTCTATCGAAATTCTCTGTTTGTCTGCTTCCTCTGTCTCTACCTCTAAAGCTTCTGACTTGTCCTGCTCTTTAAAAGCTTCTGTTTCTTTTTCTGTTTCCGGCTGCTCTGTGGTCTCGGTTACTTCGACAGTCCCTTGCTGCTCTATTGTCTCTGTTGCTTCAGCTGTCTTTTGTGTCTCTGTGGCCTCGGCTGTCTTTTGAGCCTTTGTTGACTCCGTTTCTTCTTCTGACTCTCTTTCGTTGTCTGCTTCTGTCAGTTCCGTCTCTTCTGTTGTTTCAGAGTCCTCTGCAATACCCAGTTCCTCCTGCTGGGAAACATTGCTCGTTTCCGTTGCCAGTACTGTCATCGGCAATGAAGTGGATGCCAGACTAACTGCCATAAATAACGCCAATACTTTCTTTTTCATCACATTTTCCTTTCTGTAAATAATTTTCCGATTGCTTTTTGTTACTGCATCCTATCTCGTATTTGTAAGATGTGCTTATAGTTTGAGTATAGCATGGTTTAGGGTGGCTTTCAATGGGAGGATGGAGAGGGATTGCCGTTACTATACCTTTTCCCTGCGTACTAACTTCAACAAATACTCTGTGGTACCCTCTTCGTATTCTTTTTCTCCGGTTTCGATAAATCCATGACAATTATAAAATGCACGGGCTCTTGTATTTTTTTCTAATGCCCATAAAAAATCCACATGCAGATTTTGAATGGCATATTTTATCAACACATCTCCTACACCGCCACTTTGAAAGCATGGCTCAACATATAATTTACCTATTTCCGTTCCCCGAATCTCCATAAAGCCTTTGATGATCCCGTTGTCTTCTGCTACAAATAGCGTGTCCATGATCTCTGTTTTTCCAAAATAATTTTCTATCAGTGATACTACCTGCAATTCTCCAAATGAAAAATCCTCCTGCTTAAATATCGGGAAATAGTTGATTCGATTATTGAAAACAAAGATTTCTGCAATACGCGATAGATCTTCTTTTGTTGCTTTTTTGATGTTCATTTTTTGTCCTCCGTTGGGGTGGTGGTGTTAGATAGGTTTTTGAGTTTTAACATCTTATATTCCAATGGTATTCGTTTCAAAAATAGACAGCCATCACTTTGACTGTCTACTCGCTAATAAAATATTTTGATTAAAGCATTACCTGTGCTTCTCAATAACCATTATTTTTCTGTTAATTTTTCGACTATTTTCATGACATCTGGCTGAGTAGGTGTAAATTTAACACCTCTCTTTAACATTCCCAGTACTTTTCTTGCCTTTTACTCAATTTCCTTTAAGATATGGTTCATTCATATCCTTAAAAAAGGAATCTTTTATAATATAAAATCCTGTTCTCTTCATATATACCTCCCCTTTTACAGAAAAATCCTCCACCTATACCGTGGAGGATAATACTTACAACCCAACCATTTATATACCGCATATTGGTCAGCGGTAAACTTACAACCCGACCATTTATATACCACCTATCGGTCAGTGGTAAACTTTTTCTATAAAAAGAGTAACAAATTTTATCTCGTAAGTCAATAGATCTAAAATATCTTTGATTGAATTTTGAAAAAGTATTTACTATTATAGTATGCTTAACTCCTTGAAATATTCCTCTTTACCTTTCCTTTTTGAACACGCTTTAGTATCTAAGAAAACATTTTTATCTCATTTTCGTAAATCTCATTAAAAAACCTTATGTCATATTAAAGTGCTTAAATGCATCTCTAATAGCCGCTTCCCTTTCAGGTGTACACTGTGGCTCCTTTACCTTATCATTTTTCTTCCAGTTGTTTCCAATACGTTCTTTACAAGACCACACTTATCTTTAATCTGTGCAATGTACAATAATGACACTTTAAATCCATATTTTTCAAGAGTGTAAGCCTTAATTTTCTGATAAGTTACCTTTTCCTCTGGTGTGTAATTACTCTCTTCATCAGGCTTCATTGTTATCTCAATTTGCAGCGTATTTTTTAAGGGACAACAGCACCACCGTCTCATCTGTACTCTCGTTGTCCCAATCCACGCCTAATACATTTCTGCCATTCATATATATAGGAAATTTAAACTGGAAACCTTTTAATATTCTGCCATCCTTTTGCTCTTCCTCATAGATAAATACATCAGACAGGAAGCTCTTCAAAAATGTCTTCTTTTCCAGATCTGTAAATTTATCATACAGCTTATCAAAGAATAAAAGGAACTGGTAAACATTATCTTCTGAGATTTTGTCCTGCCTGATATTATATAGTCTTGTTTCGACTTCTTCCATGGCATTCTCAATATCAGTGATTTCATCATATAGCTTGTCCAAACGTTCCTGCATGTCATTATATTTTTTGTCATAATTCTTATCGGATACAGATAAATGATCCATCTGGTCAGCAAGCCTGTTTTTCGCCCCGGTTGTCTGGTTCAGTCTGTCTTTTAATCCATCATATTCCCGATCAAGCTCCGAAGTATCAATGCTGCTTCCTATCTGCTTACGGATTTCCTGCTCAAACTTTGGATTCTTCACAAATTTACGAATTATCTCCTCTACTGCCGCATTTATCCTGTCTTCATTCCACTGTCTTTTATATGTACAGCGGTGTCCGTCCACAAGCTTCCTGTGTTTGCAGGCATAATAAAAATAATCTTTATAATAGCTTCCATCCGGATGCTTCTTGCGGTTTACATTGCCATACATACCGCTTCCACAGACAGGACACTTAATAATTCCGGATAAAATATGCTCATGTTCAAGGCTGTGCGTTTTTACCTGTAAAACACCTGTCTCCTGACGCTTTCTGTGTGCCTGATTCCACATTTCTTCTGATATGATTGCCTCATGGATTCCATCACTTAACAAGTAATCCTTTTGTTTTACGATATGATATTCATTCCTTGTTCCCGGAATCTTCTCATTTTTTCTTCTGCCAAATGCAAGCTTGCCACAATATATCGGATTGTCCAGCACACCCTTGACGAATGATGTAGAAAAACCTTCGATTGTGTTATTCTGGCGAAGCTTTTTCTTATAACCACTGTTATTTAAAAATGCAGCTATCGCAGCCATTCCCATCGTTGTATTGACGAATTTATCATATATGATACGGATAATCTCTGCCTCATCCTCTGCAATGATAAGCTCACCATTTACCAGCTGATAGCCATATGGTGCAAATCCGCCGTTCCATCTGCCTTCTCTCGCTTTCTGTCGGCGGCCTTCCATTGTCTGGACAAGGATATTCTCACGCTCTATCTCTGCTACCGCAGATAACACAGATATCATAAGCTTTCCAGCATCCTTGGAACTGTCAATCCCATCCTCTACACAGATAAGATTAACCCCATAATCCTGCATTTTCTGCAATGATGATAAAACATCTGCGGCATTTCTTCCAAATCGTGACAGCTTAAATACCAGCACATAATCAACATTGTCTTTGCCGTTTTCTATATCCGATAACATCTGTTTAAACTGTGGTCTGCCTTCCACACTCTTACCCGATTTACCCTCATCCGAATATTCCCCGACGATAGACATTTCCTGATACTCTGCGTATTTTCTAAGCTTGTCCTTCTGTGCATCAAGACTGTAACCATCTACCTGCATGGAAGTGGAAACTCTTGTATATATGTAACATTTCTGCTGTTTTTTCATCAGATGTTATCTCCTTTTTACTTCCTTGGAAACCTCTTTAATGCTTTCAAGATATGCTTTTTCGACTGGTGTTAAAGTAATCTCCTGATATTTTCTGTATTCTGACTTTGCTTTCTCCAATGCCTGTTTATGACTTACAGAACCGGAACCAGTTAAAAGCTTTCTGTTTCCTGATGACAACACACTATCCAATTGCTTTACATAATCATCCATATACATAGGTTTATGTTCAATTGCATTAATTTCTGCCAAATCAAAATAACCAGAAACAAGATTGTTTAATACTTTGAGTTCATTTTCTTCAAGATAATTCTTTGCAATTCCTATATCCTTTAATGCTGGTAATTCACCTGAAAATGAAGTAAGTCCCATAAATGGCTTTTCTGCATCTGCCCGCTGATATATAACCTCTGCCGCAGTATGACCATGTGCTGCATAGTGAAGTTTATTCTGAACAATTTTAAAGAATATAACAGACTCTTCGCTATGAGGATTGTAATCTACACTCGTAGCATATAAATCAAGAACCTGACGATACAAGACCTTTTCTGAAGATCTTATATCCCTGATTCTGTCAAGTAACTCTTTCCAGTAATTTCCTCCACCATTTCCTTTCAAACGCTCGTCATCTATCGTAAATCCCTTAATCATATATTCTTTTAACCGCTTTGTTGACCACTGCCTGAATCTTGTTGCAATCACTGATTTAATACGGTATCCAAGAGATATTATCATATCAAGATTATAATGAGGAATCTGCCTTGTCACCTCACGATTTCCTTCTTTTCGAACCTGTCGGAAATTCCGACAGGTTGAAATTTCGTCTAATTCACCCTCCTCATAAATATGCTTAATATGTTCTACTACATTTGTTCGAGAAGTTTGGAATAACTCTGACATCTGCTGTTGTGTCAGCCACACTGTATCATCTTCTATTTTAACTTCTATATTTGTCTGTCCATCATCAGTCTGATATATAAGTATTTCCCCATATTCATCGGTTCCAATTTTATCTGCCATAAGCACCTCTCCAATCCATTACTTCTTAGTTATGAAATGTGAACACATGTGTTCACTATTGTCCCAACTAAATCTTATCATCATTCCAACCTCTGTTCAACCAAAACTTTTTCCATTATACAGTGCAAAATAAAAGAGACTCCACTCGCCATGAATGAAGTCCCGTAATATATGTATACATCCCGTAGCATATTATCTACAGGATGCCAGCTGCCTATGCAGCCTTTTTGTCCAGAAGCTGTTTTACCCCACCTAAGTAATAACAGAACCGGTCAAATTGTTTCTGCCTGCTTACTTTCTCGTCATCAATTGAATCCTTGGAATTACCATTCTCCCATTTGTTTACAGCCGGTGTTGTCACGCCTAATCTGTTTGCCATCTCCTCCTGCGTCATACCAGTTTCTTTTCTATATTTTTTATAACAACGCCTATATCCATTTGCTTCATCTCCTATAAAATTCAAAAGCTTTTGTATACTCAGCATATCAGATTCATATAGATTGCACAATTGAGTAGTGTTCAATTTCCATTCAATTTAATTAACCAATAAGAAATGTTGTATGATTAATCTGCTGTCTTGGCTGCTTTGATATTTCTTAGGTTGACGGCTAGATACGCATTAGAGATGTCTCCATCCAAATGCTGTTCTAGCAAGGGATTTTTCCCTTGAACCCATCATTTATGATATATGGTGGCGCTTTTTGCCCCCATTTTATCATTTTGGTGGCGCTTTCCGCCCCCACTTTACGATTTTGACGGCGCTTTTTGCCACCACTTTTTAAGTTCTGATTTCATTGTAATCTTGTTTAGATTCCAGATTTCAAAAAACGGGGGCGCAAAATGGAGTCACTTTTGAATACCGGGGGCGCTTTTCGCCCCCAAATAGTGAAAGTGGGGGCACTTTCTTCCCCCACTCAGGATATGTTGCTAAAATACTGTTTAGATTTATCATACATACAAACTGGAATTTATCTATTAATTCTCTTAACTTTCCCCTATTTTCAAGGATTCCCGCCATTGAAAATTCTATATATGTATCCTTTTCCCTTGTTTTTGCCCTTATGGGATAATTACAAGGGAAAATTCATTATTCAGTTGTTTAATCGTTGCCTGCCACTTTATCAAGAAGTCTTGCGGAAGTCCGCTTTGCTTCCCTTGTAGCATGGGCATAGACATTCATGGTGGTACTCACGTCTGAGTGTCCTAACAGTTCCTGCACATCCTTAGGCTGAGCCCCGTTGGATAAGAGGTTTGTCGTGTAGGTATGCCTCAGTGTGTGGAAATGGAAACCTTCAAGCTCCGGTACTTTTCTTCCTGCTGTCCGGCAGGCTGTTTCTATGGTTGCCGGAAGTTCCAGACAACCATCCTCCCTTAAGCATACAAAGAAGATTTCGGTGTAATCTTCCGGCACATTCTCTGTCATTCCCAAATGATAATACTCGTAATGCACCCGATTCTTTTCCATTACTTCTCTGTAAAAATTCCGCTGGTAGAGTTCCCCATACTGAAAACGGTTTTTGTGCTGTTCCTTTTTTGCATTCCTCAAAATATCTGCGAGGGTATCGCCAAAGTCAACAACCCTGATCTTTTTCCACTTTGTCGGACCGATTTCGTGCTTATGGGTAGCACCATTGTAGCGGATGCTCCTGCGTACAGTGAGATACTGTTCTTCAAGGTTGATATCCTGCCATGTCAGACCTGCTACCTCTCCAAGTCTGAGACCTGTAAAGTATGCTATCTGAACCGGAAGAATCGCATCCCCACTTCGTTTTCCAAGCTGTTCAATCAGTTTCCGGTACATTTCAAAGGAAAGCGGTTTAACCTTGTCTCTGTCTGTGGCTGTTTCATCCGCAAACAAATCCGTTTCTTCCTTTTTATGCCTCATCACCACATACTGCATTGGATTGAAGGTAATAAACTGTTTCGGAAATACCGCAAACCGGAATGACTGTTGCAATACTGCTGAAAATGACCTTACATAATCAATGGAATATCCTTTTGATATAAAATCTCCCACAGTGCCTCCAAATGAGAGCAAATCCATAAACTCCTGCAGGTGTACCGAAGTCACCGTTTTCAGTTTCCTTTTGCTGATAGGGTGTTGTTTGATTCTCCCAATTGTCTGAAGATAATTGCCAACCGTTCCATTACTCAATGTGCCTGTCTTTAATTCTTCCTCAGCCCACAGGTCAAGCAACTCTCCGAGTGTGATGTTTTCAGCCTTTGCAACAAACCGCTTGGCTTCATAATCCTCCATTGCCTGCCTCAACAGCTTTTCCGTTTCGCTTTTGTTTTCCGTACCTGCAAATTCCTTCTGCACCAGATTACCGCTTGCATCTTCCACATAGAAGCGGTAGTACCATTTCTTGCCTTTCTTTCTTACAGAACCTTTTGCCATAATCGTTACTCCTTTCGATATCGACAATCGGAACTGATGAAATGCTTTCTGCGTGTAAGTATATCATAACTCCGGTTGTCTAATCTATACCGGTTCGGAGTCTTTCTCTGAAAGAAGATTTGCAAGCCTTACGGCTGCCGTTTCGGGATTCTTGGAATAGAGCCTTACAATGTCGCCCATGTCGTTCAGTGCGTTTACCGTATGGGTGATTTCCCTAAGGAACATAATCTCATTATATTCCTGATTGGATTCAAACCCCATTACTTTTGCAATTGTGGCATCTTCCGTATTCCCTTTAAAATTCTTACAGGCATATTGAAAGGAATCAACGAATAATTCGTATTCCTTCAACATCAGCAGCAGTAAATCTTTGGAAAAATCCGCTTCGTCTGCCTTCATATCATAAGGCAGTTTGGAGAGAATGGAAGTCATGGTATCACGAATCTGTAATTCCCTTTTATCCGTAACATCACTTGTCATTTCTTCCGTCTCGCCCTTCAGCCACTCCACTGATACATGAAGTGCTTCCGACAGACCATCCAGAACAAGCTTCTTGGTGTTGTCAATCGTTCCTGCCTCATACCGCTGTATGGTGGAAGCGGTAACTCCCATCTTTTCTGCTATATAAGGCTGGTTGACACCTAATTCCAGTCTGCGTTGTTTTGCCCTGCTACCGATTAACTTGCGTAATTCTTTATCTTTCATTCTGATACGCCTCCTTTTTCGGTATGGCTAAAGTATAACACAGTAAAAGTAGCATTGCAATATGCAAGTTAATAATTGCTTTTAAAATTTCGTAACGCTTGACAAGAAGATATAAAAGTTATATAGTAGGCATAGTCACAAAATTGCATTATGCAATTCAAGAGGAGGTGTTTTAATGACAGAAGTGAAGATTGCACTGTCCATTGAGGAAGCTGCCGACTATACGGGTATCGGCAGAAATACCCTGCGGAAACTGGTAGAATGGAAAAAGCTTCCGGTATTGAAGGTAGGACGGAAAGTCCTTATCAAAACGGATATGCTTGAAAAGTTCATGACCGCCAATGAAGGCAGGGACTTAAGGGACAAAGGAAATGTCAGAGCTGTCACAAGAAATGTGACAAATTAAATAGGGACAGTCCTAAGACCATCCCTAAGGTATGTATCTGACCGAAGCCATGATATACCTACACGCAAATAGATTATACCATGTGCTTCCTCTAAGATACAACCGGAAATTTAAGAAGTGGGGAAGAAACTTTTTTATACAAGCCCTCGGCGTTTGAGAGCGAAATACACCCCTCGCACAAATCTTACGATTTGTACTCTGTGTATTTCGCCCTGCTGGGAGCTTTCGCCGACAGGCGGATATGTTCGTAGACAGGCTACCTATGTAGCCTACTCACTTTCACATTAGAAAGTTTCCCATCCTCATTTCTTGCAGCTTCGTACTTGGCAGATACGGAAAGGAGGAAGCACATGCCAAGAAATTCATTTATTCAGATGACGAAGCTCCACAATGTCCGGGGAAGAATTTATTATATTTCAAGCCCAAAGAAGCAGGAAAATCTGTATGCGGTATATGAAACCACAGACCGTAATTTTTGGACTGACCTTGCAAAATATAATCAGGCAGAATTTAAAAAAAGCGGTACGGAGGGGAAATGTATTGAGGCAAGGGAATTGATCATAGCCCTGCCGGAATCTTTTACGGAGTATCCTCCAGACAGACTGTTGCAGATATTTACAGACCATTTCAGACAGACTTACGGAACGGACTGTATCGCAGCCCTGCATCACAATAAGCGGAAAACCAACTATCACATCCATCTCATTTTTTCGGAGCGTACACTCTTGGAACAGCCCATAGAAAAGGTTGCCACCCGCAATATGTTCTATGACGAAAAGGGAAATCATGTACGCACCAAGAAAGAGATACTTGATGAAGAAGGAAATATCCGTAAAAGATGTAAGGTGATTCACAAAGGTGAGGTATACGAAAGACAGATTTTCTCCATTAAGGATAAACACTTCAAGGCTGAAAATTTCCTTGATACCGTCAAGCAGGATTATACCAATCTTATCAATCAGTATGTGTGGGATAAAAGCCAGCGGTTAGAAGTTTTTGAGCGTGGCGGTATGTATCTTGCCACCAAAAAGATTGGTAAGAACAATCCGAAAGCCACCGAGATTGAGGCAGACAACAGTAAACGCACCTTGTGGAATCAGACTGTTGACAGAGCGATTGTAACGGGTGTTTCCAAGTCAGAAATCATGCAGATAAAAAAGGAACGGATAACGGACAAGATTGTGGAATCCGTATGGCTTTACGGAAACAGACCGAATCTGTTATCTTCCATTATCGGTACTGCCATTGCAGTATTAGAACTGTTAATCTCCAAAGTATTTCTCAAAACTCTGGAGCTTGCAGATAAAGTAATTTCCAAAGAGCTTGAAGCAAGACCGGAGAACACAGATTTCAAAGAGCAGAAAGCTGTACCAGAAGAAAGCAGAAAGCAGACAGATACACCAAAGCCTGCCATACCGCCAAGACCACAGCCATCACCGGAAGCAGTTTCTTACAAGCACTTATGCGAAATTTATCAAAAGCTGCAAGAACAGAATAAAGCAATTTTTGCACTCGAGAAACAGCGAAGTGACCTTGAAATTGAACTGTCCGACAGCAAAGGTATCTTCAAAGCAAAAAGGCGTTCCGAACTTTCAACAGAGATAGCCGGATTGGAGGAACGTATTTCCCGAATGAAAGCCCGATTATCCCATATCGTAAAGGAATACGGGTATCAGAATGCGGAAGCCTTCTACAAAGCATTTCATAAGTCAGAGACAGCTTATGGGGATTATCAGGACAGCCTTAAGAATTGGAAACAACGGTATGGAGAAAAGCCGCAGTCTCTACACGATAGGCTTATATCTAAGAAACAGGACATAAAGGAGCGAGAGTTAACAAGACCATATTCTCCACCAAACCGTGGAAGGAGTAGATAACAAACGAAGGGAGGCAATTGCCTCCCTTCGTTTGTTATCTCTCCGTAAAAGACTGGAATTTCACCCTCTCGCATAAAGATACAAATTATTTTTTTATTTCCTTATCATATATCTTTTTTGAGTATACCACAGTTACAATTGTTGCTAATAATAAATAAATCAACATAAAGATTGTGCCAGTCATCCCACTTGTAAATACGGTTGTAATGATAGTCAATAACCCCGTAATAATAATACATATTGCACCAAAGCGGTTACTCTTTCTCCATGTATTATCATTGTGCATACTCCAAACGGTTCGAACTCCCACTACTGCATTTCGTTTTGCCTTTGTCATAAAATTTCCTAATACAATAAATATAATACCACACAAAATACATGAAACTTTTGCAATGTCAATAACCGCATGTTCACCACCTGCATTTGCCTGTATCCAAGAAGAATAAAGAATAAAATAATGCATAATCCCGAACATGATTGCTTGCGAAATTCCTACAACACATAATACCTTTGCAGAAGATTTTGTTTCCATCTGTTCCTTTTCTGTATTTGCATTTTTTGATTTTTTCTCAAACACATAGATTAGCAAGTGCCAAAACAGTGTAATAAACAAAATAATTACCGGAAAAATAAAGCTTTCTGTTTTACTTCCCCATCTGTCAGTGTTTCCCTCCAAGTCATGATGCATAGGTATAATATCAGGCATAAACTGTAGTACAACACTTGTAACTACAACTGGTATCATTGCTACTATCCACATTATTTTTTTCATACTTTTTTTCCTCCAAACTGGTTAACCCATATAATTAATTCATCGAAAACCGTAGTGTTGATTTCATAATAAACAAAGTTTTTCTCTTTATATTCAGATATCAAGTCTGCGTTTTTAAGTAATTTTAAATGATAAGAAAGAGCAGCCGGTGTAATCTGTAATTTTTCAGCAATCTCTCCGGCATTTAATCGTTCATTTCTCAACATAATAAGAATGTCTCTTCGCTGGCTATCTGCCAATACTTTAAAAATGTTAGTTTCTCCCATATCTTTTACCTATTTAAAACTTTCTTTAAATAGATTTTAGCATGCTATTTGTTTTTGTGCAAGAACTATTTAAAAATAATTTTAAATAGAGGGGATACACTGAAAAATCAATGTGTCCTCTCTATTTACCTTAAGGCAAAATTCAAACATCTAGAAACTTAAGATTCCTGCCTCTTATTATGGAATAACCGTACGTTCTATATATTTTTCTGGAATTTTTAGTACTAGACCTCTATCATGATATTATATTAGCAAAATCACCACGTATCTAAACGATCCTCTGCATCAACCCATACTTGCATTTCTCCATCCAAGTATAATCTTGCATATTCTAATGGATTATCAATAGCCAAAGCATTCAACGAACACTGGGAGCCGGGAGTAGTTCTCAATCCTTCCTCTGCCTTATTGCAATCAATTCTAAGCACTACATTTTCAAACGTGGTTACATCTATGCTATTACATTGCGGATTATATCTTGCATAAATCAATCTCATATCTTATCTGTCCTTTCCTTAATTTTCTAAAAGTTTTGAAAGCATTTCAATCCGTTCTTCCTGCCATTTTCATTTCATGTTATAATTTGTTACTGGATTTTCTTTCCCTTAATTTTGCCCTTGTGAGCATTCGTAACATGAGGGAAAAGGATATAACACAAGGGAAAGCGTAAGGGCAAACTCACTCGCTACAAATTTAGCATTTTCAAGGGGTTGCGGACTTCACGAGGATAAGATATAACAGTTAATAAATGTTATGAATTAAGTCAAATCAAAACTGGAATTTGGCTATTTCGTTGCAACAATACTTATCCAATGATTTTTTGCATTTGAATACGTTTTGATCTCTGTAAAACCCGCCTCTTTCAAAGCAGCAACAAGTTGTTTAGATGTGTAAATCTTCATACCATTGATCATCTTTGTCCATTTTTCATCTGCGGCATTCGTTCCGTCACTCTCGTTACAAATCAGGAATATGCCTTCGCTTTTCAGCACACGGTTGACCTCGGAAAAGCATTTTACTAATCCTGGCCAAAAGTAAACTGTTTCGAAGGCAGAAACATAATCAAAAGTCGCGTCAGAAAAGGGTATAGCAGATACATCTCCTTGAACTACATTACATTTCCCTTGTTTAATGGCGAGGGCGTTCAATTTCTGAGATTCTGCCACACTAACCTCAGAATAATCCATTCCTGTCACGTGGCCATTTCTACATCTATCAAGCCAGACCGCAATATTTGCTCCGCCGCCACAGCCGACGTCCAGAACTTCAGCATCAGACTTCGCGGAGATATTTGAGAATCCCCATTGCGATAATTTGGCGTGACCGCTGTTCATCATCTTCGTCATCAATTTTCCGCCGAAGCCTTGTGGCTTACGGGTATTTTCAAAAAATCTCATTACAGAATTCCTCCTCCACAAATACCGGTTTTCTTAATTCGACAAACCGGTATTGCTCAATCGTTTTTCTCCGTTAGGAGAATATAGAATCCATAAATAAAAAGAACAAGGAATAAAACCGTAGGAATCAATAATCCATTTTCTAAAATACTTACAATCATTCTTCCAGGTGGCGTTACCCATGCAGTTGCTGGATTTTGCATTGCCGCTATTATCATTCCTACAATACCAACAACACCACTTAATGTTAAAAAACCACCTTTTATATTTCTACTCATAATCATTACCTCCTCGTTAAATTCCGATTTTACGCTTTCTTAATCGGATGTCTAATTACAGTTTTCCATTTCTCTGGGGCAGCCTTTCTTGCATCAGACATATAAATCTCGTGGTGCAATCTATCTTTGTTAATATCATTAACATACCCATTTTGTTCTAAATAAGCATCCATAAGAGCAACAGTTGCTGGCTCATTATCAAAAGAACCTATATGCATAATTTGAACACATAATCCTTCATCAATCGTAAGATACTCTGCTGACGAACAATCGAGTTTCTTCTTTTTCGTTGCTGTTTCTACCGCCCAGTTAAAATCAGCTTTAGAAATGAAATCAGGCAAACGAATAACAGAAATCCAGTTGAAAGCAGATTTATTTGTATAATCTACACCAACGACATCATCCTGCCACCAAAAACCTTCCAATGGCGGAACAACATATTCAAAAAAGCCTTCAATTTTATAATCGGTCTTGTAACTCATTTTTAATGTGTATGCAACAGCATATAGAATACTGATTGCGTGTTGATATGCCCCACCTTCTTCATTTGGATTGCCTTTTCCTCTAACTGCAATATAATTTGCCTTAGGTACATTTACAATCTCTGGTTTATTCTTAGGCATATAAAATTCTTTAAATTCTTTCTTAAAATCAAAAGCCATAATAATCTCCAAAATTTCAATTTTAACATCAGACGTGTGGTTTTACATTCACGTATAAAGACTCTTTCACATGCTTTGTTCGTCCTTTTCAAATATCAGAATCTTCTGCGTAACCTTTTTTGCAATCGGTAATAATGCCAAAAGTCTGTATGCAGATGAAAATAACTCCATGCCACGAAGAATATTATCATCTTTTATTTTATGATACCCTGTTGTCATATTCCCAAGGTCTTCAAAATGATCTGCACCGAAGACAAATTTTGAGCCTGTTTGCTGTATGGATTTTTCTATTCCTTCTTTCTTTACCCATGCCTTTGCCAGACACTCCATAAGAATACAGGCATTATCAAAGTTGTCCTTTATTATTTTTAATATCTTACCGTTTTCTTCTGCTGTCAGATACATTGATAATCCTTCAATGATAAAAAGCATTTTCCCCCTCACTTTTACTTCTTTTGACCATGCAGGGTCAAGTGCAGAAATTCCTATCGTAGAAACACGTCCTGATTCCTCGAAAATCTGATTGCGGATTGCTATCGTTTCTGGCAGATCCAGATTGTACCAGGTGATTTTACCATTATCCATGCGATAAAATCTCGTATCCAGACCACAGGCAATATTGACCACCGTACAATAAGGATTTTTCTCTATAAAATTCTTTACTAATTCATCAAAAACTACCGTTCTGGCAATTACCCCTTTCCCCATCGTAGAATCCCTAGCCGCTGTAGAAAAATCATAATCAATTTTGTCGACTAATTCTACCGCCTTTGCATCATAGAATTTATTATGTTTACTTTTGGAATATTGGGCTCTGGCATAAAAGCTCTGGAGCATTGTCTCAGCACTGCCACTGATAGTAGGTTTTATTCTTTCACTCATACATTTACCTTTTTTGCAATATAATTAGTTTCAGCTAACTTGATCGTAACACATTTTATGAAAATAAACAATTCAAATTGACGTGTCTGTCCTCAATCATTTTGTCCGCTCTCAACTGAGCCAGATGCAACTGAACAAAACATAATTCCACACGAATCAAAATTGGTCTACTGGATCAATTATTGATATGCAAGGCAAAAGAAAGACAGAAAGCTCATATTTACTCTCTGTCCCTTCTTACTGTTTTTCTTCTTAATTCAATATGATGTCACCTTTGGGACAGTCCCCATAAACTTCTTAAACTGGAAGTTATAAACATCTTTGCAAATATACCATATCTATTAACTGTACACCACACTCATAAATTGGGTGGTCATAATTG
>NZ_JBBMEX010000017.1:0-38177 GCF_040096355.1 Maccoyibacter intestinihominis | reverse complement strand
CTGGATGGATTTGAAGGATTTCATTTTCACCAGTTGCGACACACCTACACAAGCAACCTTCTGGCAAATGGAGCAGCTCCGAAAGATGTACAGGAACTGTTAGGACACTCAGATGTCAGTACCACAATGAATGTCTACGCCCATTCCACAAGAAAAGCCAAGCGGGAATCCGCAAAGTTACTTGATAAAGTGGCAGGCAACGACTAAATAAAACTTTCCCTTATTTCCCTTACGATTATCTCATAAGGGCAAAAATAAGGGAAAATACATATCATTTCACTAATGAATGGGCTGGAATGTCTGTAAAATAGGGAAAGTTAGAAATATATTTCGGCAAAATGGAATTTTTCAAAAATGGAGAACTTATTGAACTGAGCAAGACAGAACAAAAACTCTTGAAAGTGCTGTGCGAAAACAGAGGAAAAGTAGTGAAGCGAGAATACCTGATTGATGAGGTATGGCAAGGAGATACAGAGTTTGTGGATGCTCATGCTCTGACTGTTGCAGTTAAACGTCTCAGAGACAAATTAGAAGATGATACGCAGAAGCCTGAATATATCAAGACAGTCTATGGAATTGGTTATACCTGGGCGGTGAATGGATGATAGAAATAATTATATTGATTGTAGGAATATTTGTTTTGAGTGGAATCTTCTGGCATAGCATTTTTTATCAGAAAGAAAAAAAGCTTTTGAACCGGCTGCAGCAAATGCTGGATTGTGCCATAGATGGAGAACTGGAACGGACAGAAATATCAGAAGAAAAGTATTCTGCTCTTGAAAACAGTATGAAACAACATTTAGACAGTAGCTTTCTGGCAAGAAAGAACCAACAGGAACAAAAAGAAGTGATACAGAAACTTATTTCCGACATTGCGCATCAGACTTTGACTCCTATTTCAAATTTGAAAATTTATGGTGAAATACTCTCTGAAACGAATCATGAAAATCAGGAGGAGATAGATACCATTTTGGAGCAGACAGAGAAATTAGATTTCCTGATACAATCATTGGTCAAATTATCACGGATGGAGAGTGGAATTATCGCAGTACATTCGGAGGATACTACTATTACACAGATGCTTGAATCCATACAGCAGCAGTTTAACGTGAAAGCAAGGGAGAAGAATATTACTCTGAGCCTATGTGACACGGATTTGCATGTTCTATGTGATCCAAAATGGACCGAGGAGGCACTCGGAAATATTGTAGATAATGCGATTAAATACACAGCATGTGGGGGAAATGTTCAGGTAAAAGCTGAGCAGTATTCTTTTTTTGTAAAGATTGATATCATTGATGATGGCATTGGAATAGAAAAAGAAGAAATACCAAAGATATTTGGAAGGTTTTATCGGAGTCTGTCAGTGGCAGACCAGCCAGGAGTAGGAATTGGCTTATTCCTTACAAGAGAGATTATTCAGGCACAAAAGGGGTATATAAAAGTGACATCAGAGAGAGAAAAGGGCTCTATCTTTTCTGTGTTTCTCCCGATATCAAAAAAGGAATAGTATCAAAACTGTGATATTTCAGAAACCAGATGGAGACATTGTTATGATAAAGTCTGTATTGTAAAGAGCAATACAGGCTTTTTTAAAATATAAGACAGGGAGGAAGACATGAATATATTAAAAGCGGTAGATTTACAAAAAATATATGGACAAGGAGAAACAGAAGTCAAAGCCATTGATGGTGTAAATTTAGAAGTGGAAAAGGGGGAGTTTGTAGCGATTGTTGGAACTTCCGGGAGCGGAAAGTCTACGATGCTTCATATCATTGGAGGATTAGATAATCCAACATCTGGGCAGGTAATTGTGGATGGACAGAACTTAAGCCATATGACAGATGAAGAGCTTACCATTTTCCGACGCAGGAATATTGGTTTCGTATTTCAACAGTATAACTTAGTTCCGATGCTGAATGTATGGGAAAATATTATTCTTCCTGTGAAGCTGGATGGAAAAAAGATTGAAAAGAAATATGTAGATGAAATCATTGATACACTTGGTATTCGGACAAAATTGGAAAATCTGCCAAGTGCCCTATCCGGTGGACAGCAGCAGAGAGTGGCAATTGCAAGGGCTTTAGCTGCAAAACCTGCCATTTTGCTCGCTGACGAACCGACCGGAAATTTGGATTCGAAAACAAGTCAGGATGTATTAGGGCTTCTGAAAGTAACCAGTAAGCGTTTTCACCAAACCATCGTTATGATTACCCATAATGAAGAGATTGCCCAGATGGCAGACCGGATTTTACAGATAGAAGATGGAAAAATTGTTTCAGACAGTGGTCTGGTATAGCAGGGGGCGATTTTATGGTAAAAGTAGAGAATAAAGAGACGTTACGATTATTAACAAGGCGTTTTATGAAAATGAATCGCGCCAGGAATGTTATTGCTGTTATTGCAATCATGCTGACTTCCCTTTTATTCACAAGTCTCTTTGTGGGAAGTGTATCTATGATTCTTTCTAAAAGAGCAACAGAAATTAAGCAGTTTATGGATTCTGCTCATGCTATTGCACAGAATCTGTCAGAAGAAGATGCAAAGCGATTGCAGCAAACAATCGAACAGAGTGAAGATGTTAAGCGATATGGTTCCGGTATTTTTCTGGGAGCTGGAATGGACGAGCGGTTTGGATTTTCCGTAGAGGTCCGATATGCAGATGAAAATATGGCAGAAAGTTTTAATTGTCTGCCAACTACAGGAAGACTGCCGGAGAAAGAAAATGAAGTAGCACTTAGCAGCACGATATTGGAATCTCTGGGTGTTACACCAAAGATTGGGGAAGAAGTAACGCTGACCTGGGAAGTAAATCCCATGCTGAAACAATATAAGACAGATACGTTTCAGATATGTGGATTCTGGCAGGGGGATAAAGCTGTTTTAGGTCAGATGGTCTGGGTATCCGAAGCCTATGCAAAGGAGAATCGTTATCCCGTTACGCAGGAAGAATTAGAAAATGGCATCTACAATGGAGGGAAAGAGTATTCTGTCTGGTACAAGAACCTTTGGAATCTGGAAAAGAAAACGGAAAAGATATCCAAAGCAGCGGGATTTACGAAAGCAGGGACAGGAATGGAAGTCAATCCGGCATATAATCTCTTTGAAGAAGATTCATTTTCATTTTCATCCTTAATTATAATGATTCTATTTGTTATATTAGCTGGATACCTGATTATTTATAATATCTTTAACATTTCTGTGAAAACGGATATCCGGGTTTACGGATTGTTAAAGAATGTGGGAACAACGGGAAAGCAGTTGAAAAAAGTTGTACGTATGCAGGCGTGGAGATTATCAGCTATTGGTATTCCAATCGGATTGCTTTGTGGTTATCTTGCAGGTCTTTGTATGGCTCCGTCCTTGACAGCAGATGCTGAAATTAGTGCACAGGCAGGACAGACTGCTCAGACAGTAGTATCAGCAAATCCTTTGATTTTTCTTGCAGCAGCGCTTTTGACACTTTTAACGGTGTATCTCTCCAGTCTGCAGGCTTGTAAAATGGTGGAAAGAGTTTCGCCTGTGGAAGCTCTGCGTTTGGCAGAAGGAGAGCAGTCACATAGGAAAATAAAAAAGAATACTTCTGTAACCTGGTGGGGGATGGCAGTTCAAAATGTGTTACGAAATTGGAAAAAGGGATTGATTGTTATGCTTTCTATCGCTCTTTCTATGGTGGTTGTCAACTGTATCGTGATGCTGGTGCAGGGATATGATTTTGATTCTTACCGAAAAGTGCTTTTAGCTTCCGATTTTCAACTGGATCAGATGACGGGAAGTTTGTTAAATACGAATTTCAACGGTATTACACCTGAAATCAAAGAGATTCTGGACGAATGTCCTGATAGTGCTAAGACAGGATATGTGTATTATTCTGAGGAAACCCACAAGATGGAGCCGGCACTTATGAAAACGTGGGAGACATTGGCAGAAAAAAACAAAGAAAACTGGACAGATTATGAAAAACAAATCTGGGAGGAAACAAAAGCGGATAATACTGTAAAGGTTCATTTCCTCGGAATTAGTGAAGCGGTGTTTGATATGTTAGAATGGAAAGGGGAAAAATGTTCCTGGGATACGTTTAAAAGTGGGGATTATGTGATTGTGGACTATAGTGATAAATATACAGAAGAACCAGTTTCTTATTATCAGTCTGGCGAAACTTTTAAAATGGAGTACGGAAACGGAAAGCAGAAAGATTATGGGGTGATCGGAGAAGCTATGATGCCATATTCCCTGGATTATCCGTATGCAGATACTGTTTATATTACAGTAATGGTCCCAGAGGAAGAGTATATCACCCAGACAGGAAATCAATCAGCAATGTATGCTGCTATTGATGCCAAGAAGGGAGAGGATAAGCAAGTAAAAGAATACATTGATAAAAATGTTTTGAAAGAAAATGATATGATAAATGTTTCTTCTGTATTGGATATGAAGGCGAGCTTTAGGCGGTTTGTCGGAAAATATTATATGATCGGTGGTTTCCTTGTTGTTATTTTAGCTTTTATAGGTATTATGAATTTCTTTAATACAACAACAACTTCTGTGATTAGCAGGAAAAAGGAGCTGGCACTTTTGGAGGTTGTAGGAATGACGAAAAAGCAGATATCAAAAATGCTGATTGCAGAAGGATTCATATATTTGGGAGGTGCATTTGTTATTGCAATCGTACTGGTTGTGTTTGGTGCAGAAAAGATTTTATCAAATACGTTTGCTACGGCATTTTGCTTTCAACTGCATCTTACAATCGTGCCGTGCCTGCTTATGGTTCCGATATTAAGTGGAATTGCATATGCGATTCCAAAGTATCAGTTTAAAAAGATGAGTCAGGAAAGTGTAGTTGAAAGAATTCGTAATGAATAATAACAATATATAAATTAGGCGTATGGATTTGCTGATCCATGCGCCTCTTTTTAAAGGAAATTATAATTCCATATCATGTGACCTTTTCTTAGATCGAACAGGCTGATTTCGCCGCATCTCCTGTTTCCTCTGATATTCAAGTTCCCAGGCACGATGGGAAAAAACATCAGGATCTTCCACATTGAGATAATCCACCTTATTGGCTGCAATATCACGTCGGTGATAGTCATAATATTTACCGAAAGTACCTTTGAGCTGCTCGATCAGCTTATCCCGGAAATCAGGACGTATATGGATTCTGGTGTCCAGCAATTCTGTATACTGTTCAGGTTCAGGACGAAATTTTTCTTCCCGGAAAGCGGCAGCATCTTTTTCAAGCTGTTTTTTGAGCGAGATGTCCTGAGAATCTAGGATATCAAGATTGTTATTCATCTGGTCGTATTTCTTGGATAGATTCATCATATCTTTATCGGTAGAGCATTCTGCCTGGAAGATTAGCTGCTCTTTCCTTGCTTTCAGTTCTTCGATTTCTTCGGTAATAGTGGTAAGCTGCTGATTTAATTTTATATGCTGGATGGGATTCAAAATACTGGTTTTATCCTTTTGTACATTCAGTTCTTTCCGTTCCGTAACTTTAGCTTTGAGTTTCTTTTTAACTGTGTTGTATTTATTCAGTATTGGATTAAAATGATTCATCCAATCATGAATTACTTCTTTTTGCATCTTATTATGAAGTAAATGATACTGTGTAAAAATCATATGATTGCGGATCGCTTCTAACGTTTCAGCTATTATTGGAATAGACTTTTCTACAGCTTCAGCCAGTTTTGCTACCTTTGCTTTTAATTCTCGGAGCATTTTGTTATCCGCACGAATCTGACGGTTGATTTCACAGCGGTCTGCTATCATGCCTTTCTTTTCCATATTCTGGGCAATGTAGCCTTCATGGATGGTTGGCTGTTCGGTGATTCCCTGATCTGCAAAGCTGCGGTGATCAATGGTAGCATTTATCTGATTACGTGCAAGCATTTTATTTACGGCATCTGCCCAGTTTGCTCTCCAGATATGGAGTTGTTCATCACTGTTCCATTGTTCGGAAATAGGATTCTGTCTGCCATATCGGCTGCTCTTGGGGTGTTTATCAATCCGTTTATATCCTTTTTCTTGTGCAACAGAGGAAGTCAGATATTCTTTCTTTTTCCCAACTTTATAGCGATATTGCTTTTCCCATCCCTGTTTTTGGGCTGCTTTAAATTCAGAAGCAGTAAATCCTTTTTCTTCCCCATCTTTGATACAGAGATATTCTTTTTCGGTTTTATACTGCCATGTTCCATTTTCATTTAGTGGTCGGACAGTAAGAAGAATGTGTGCATGGGGATTGTGACCATCTGTATCGTGAATGGCAAAATCAGCACACATTCCCATATCTACAAAATTCTTTTTAATAAAATCTTGAAGAAGAGAAATATTGCTGTCTTTATCCAACTCAACGGGGAGTGCGACAACAAATTCTCTTGCAAGTCGGCTGTCTTTGGTCTTTTCGGTTTCTTCCACAGCATTCCAGAGTTGTTCCCGGTCATTCCATTCCAATGGAGCCATTGGAGGAAGCATCACCTCCTGATAGATCAGCCCATGCTTTCTGGTATAGTCATGCTGGATGCCGTCATAATCATTGTACATGCGGCTACAGCTCATATAAGCAGAAGCAGCAACAGCAGACCGACCGGAACCACGGCTGACGACTTTGGCTTGCATATGATAAATTGCCATATCTGGCACCTCCTTTCGATGTTGCCTGCAACAGCGGATAAAGCCCTCGGCAGAGCGCACGAGCCCCGAAGGGGATACCACTGCCTGATTTATCAGGTGGTGAGTAAGTGCGCCCTTCGGGAGTAGAACTTGTGCGTTTACATTCCCTGTAGTCGGATCATCAGCTCCCGTTTCAGGGAATCTAAATCCATTTCTTTAATATGGGGAACAATACTTTCCAGAATGGCTCCTTCCTGGACTAATCGGTGTGTTCTGGCATCACGTTCTTTTTTGCGATTTCTTGCTTCGGCTTCTTCCTGGCGGTGTCTTGCCTGTAAAAGTGCTTTTTCTTCCGGTGTCATGATTCTTTTATCTGCCATATCTGGCACCTCCTTTTTATGCCCGTATCCGGGCAGTTTTGGTTTTAAAATCTTTTGGTTTGGTACTATGGTTTTAGATAACTGACAGTGGCATGTTCTTGGTGAAAAATAAGGAAAGATAGTAGTACCACTGTCAGTGAAAAATAATCATTGCGTTATACTTCTTTGAGTCAATTCTGGTTCGGAGCATGATTGTTCAACAGGATTTTTTTCGCTTGTTTTAAATTAGCTGTTGCATTGTCCTGACGAATATTCCGGTTATTGATACGGACAGGAATACATCTCTCCAGAATACGGTCATAAATTCGTTTGTGTGCGATATCAGCGGCGTTATTCAGCTCTGATAAAGTGAGATTAGTCGTTATGATCAGGGGCTTTTTACTGCGGTAACGACTGTCTATCACATTGAATACCTGTTCCAGTGCAAAGTCAGAGTTCCGCTCAATTCCGAGATCATCAATAATCAGAAGACTGTAACGGTTTAAGCTGTTGATGAACTGGTTTCTGTCTTCAAAATGCATTCCGGTAAGGGTATTCAGAATCCGGGAAAAGTTGGTCATCAGTACAGGAACGCCTTTTTCCAGAAGGGCATTGGCAATGCAGCCTGCAAAAAAAGATTTTCCAGTACCGACATCACCCCAGATGAGAAGTCCGGAAGCGTTTGCTTTCATCTCTTCCCAGTTGCTTACATAATTGTGTGCCAGTTTTATTTCTGGATTGATGCCGTTATCCCTGGCAAAAGTGTAGTCATAGAGTGCTTTGTCCTGTAAGCCGCTGGTTTTAAGATGCTCTATTTCCATTTGTTTTTCATGAAGTTTTCTCTGGGCTTCTTCCTGCTCAAAGATTTCCTGCTGGCATTTACAGCGGATGGAAGGAATAAGAACCTTTCCCTGTAATTCATGCCGGCATTGTCTTGGCGTATTACATTTGGAACAGTAGATCAGGTGGTCTGTTTCGTTAAAATATTCATCAGGCTGAAGCTCTCTGCTTGGTGTTATAGCGGTTGCTTTTTCTATAAATTTTGTCATAATGTTTCGTATTCCTCACTTTCGTAATTTCGTTGCCGGGAAGCAGGATGATCCTGTCTTGCCCAACTGATGATGGTAGCTGCGTGGTTCTGATATTGCTTTCCGGTAGAAGCCATATAACCGGATAAGCGTTCAATATAATCCTTCCAGTCAGGGATTGTCTGCCGGATATTTTCCAGCTCTTTCTCTGACAGAAAAACATTTTGAAATTTTCCATAGGGTGAGAGTGGATCCTTACTCCCTCTTATTGCTAAATTGTTCTTTTTTATCTCTTTCTTATTACCAGACAGTTTTCTGTCTGTATCAGGGAAAGAATCCTGTCTGTCAATAGGACAGTTTTCTGTCTGTCTTAGGGAAAGAAATCTGTCTGTATAGTGGATGGTTTCTTTTGGGAGTTTTACATAAATCCGATTAGGCTGTCCGGGTCCCTGCCGTTTTCGGAAGATAAGCTCCTGTTTTTCCAGTACTGCCAGAGCAGTTTTAACAGTCATCTGGCTTTTGTGGAGAACTTCTGCCAGTGCTTCAATCGTAAAGTAAATGAACACATGACCATCTGTATCTGACCAGCCCTCATTTTTCTGGGAAAGCCTTGCCCGGTCGAGCAGGATAATATAAAGCATTTTGGCAGTTTCGTTTATTTCCATGTCCAGAAGGAAACGGGGAAACATCATATAAGATGGCAGGTTGGTGTCTGCTGTCAGAAAGTCAGTCATGTGTTCACCTCCAATCAAAAGGGTTTATTCTCCAAGAAAATCCCAGTCTACATCACTATCTGGCTGTGAATTTTCAGGTGCTGGAAAGGACGCCCTGATTTGGGGCTCCCTTTGCGCTATGCCTGCAGTCAGTCCGGAAAGAAAAAGTGGCAATGCCTGTTTCAGACTGTTTTCCACTGCATCTACAATCTGTTTCACAAAAAGTTCTTCCCGTTCTCTTGTTTCCAGATAAGGATCAGCCTGTGTGCGGTAGTAGCGGTCAAAATAATCTACCAGTGCAAGAGAGATTACCTGACTGTAAGATTTAAAATCCTGCCTGTCCATCGTCTGTAAATATTCCCAGGCTCTCCGCTGCTGTTCTTTGTCCAGATTAAAGCGCAGGTTTGTGTTGCGGATATTGTTCTGCATGGTTTATCCCCTCCTTTTTTCGTATTGATTGATTCAGCAGGTCGTACCGGTGTGGTACTGCTCTGCTGTGGGATAAGCATACGAAAATCGGAGGAAAAAGGCATTGAGAGGAAATTGAGTTGGAATTGAGAAAAAATAAACTTTTTATTGATAAATAAGTTTAGATACTAACTCTTTTGTTGTTTTGGTTGTTAATTATATTAAAAGTAGAAATATTTTGATAATGAAAATGTGGGAGAGAAAATGAACAAAAGAAGATACAGCAATCGCAGAAGAAAGAATATTTTACGTGTATTCATTCTTTTAATGACTATCATAATAACCGTTGTAATGTGGAGAACAATAAAAATCGATGTGCAGGTTGGAGAATTAACATTACCGAAAATTTTGCAGTCAGAAAAGTCCTTTGCAGACACTTCGGGTGAATGGAATCTTATTTTGGTCAATCGAAATCATTATATTCCAAATAATTATCAAGTAGAATTGACAGAATTATCGAATGGTAAAAAAGTAGATTCACGGATTTATCCAGAATTACAACAAAAAATTATGGACGAGAAAATCAATGAATATGAAAAACAAGGATATTCTGCGAAAGAAGCAAAAAAAAGAGCCGAGAAATATGTTGCAATTCCCGATACAAGCGAACACCAATTAGGACTGAGTGTTGATATTAATGCGGATACCGACAAATGTTCTTCTGAAAAAGTATATCCATGGTTAGACGAAAATGCATATAAATATGGGTTTGTAAAACGTTACCCGGAAGATAAAACGGATATAACAGGAATTAGTAATGAACCATGGCATTACCGTTATGTTGGAACGACTGTCGCTAAAATAATGAAAGAAGAAAATTTATGTTTGGAAGAATATTTAGAAAAATATAAATAAAAACAAAAGAAAATCCTAACTTTTTTTATAGTAGGATTGTTATATTATTTAGAAAACAGAGGGAGGCAAATTTGCGAATGGAATACAAAACTGATTCTTTGTTAGTACATCTAGCAAGAGCAGGAGATGAAGATGCGTGTGAAAAACTGGTCAAAAAATATTACTCAAGTATATATCAATATTGTTTGCTACATATCAATGATCCATATGAGGCAGAGGATTTGACACAAGAAGTGTTTACACGTTTCTTTTCCAATTTATATAGATATAAAGAATATGGAAAAGTTAAGAATTATCTTTATACAATTGCTGGAAATACCGTTAAAAATTATTACAAAAAGAAAAAAGATATTCCATCAGAGGAACTGCTAAAATCAGAGTACAGTAGTAAAAATCATGTAGAAGAGCTAGGAGTCCGATTAACTATTGAACAGGCAGTGAGAAAGTTACCGGAAGAAATTAGAGAAACGGCAGTTTTATATTTTTTTCAAGAATTGAAACAAAGAGAAATTGCAGAATTACTTCACATAAAACTTTCGCTTGTAAAATATCGAATTGGAAGAGCAAAAGAACTTTTGATGAAAGAGTTGGAGGTGAAAAACTATGATGAAATATAAGCAACAAATAAAGGAATATAAAGAGGAGATTGAAAAAAAATATGTAATGATTGAAGCAGAAAACAGAACAGTAAAAGCATGTCAGAATATTCTGTCAGAGTCAATTTTATCGAAACAATCGCATAGAACATCTTATTTTGAATTTTTGTATGAGCAGACAAAATTCATAAAAAAAAGATGGTGGATTTTACAAGGTTGTATTCTTATGTGTCTATGGATATGGTTGAGTAATTATACGTCAGACATAAAAGATATGATGAGGATTATGGGAATATCTGCCATCATATTTGTGGTTCTGATTGTCCCGGAAATTTGGAAAAACAGAAGAAATGGTGCGATTGAAATTGAGCAGGCGTCTTATTACACACTGCGTCAGATTTGTACAGCAAGAATGTTAATGTTTGGAGTAGTGGATCTGGTGATCGTTATGGTGTTTTTGGCAATTACATATCAAACAACAATACTCTCGTTAAGTGATTTGGCGGTTAATTTTTTGCTTCCAGTAAATGTTTCATGTTGTATATGTTTTCGTGTATTGTACAGCAGATGGGAAAAATCAGAATATATAGCAGTGCTTTCCTGTCTGGTATGGGTTGGTTTATGGATGATGCTTGTTGCAAATGATGTTATTTATCAGAAAATTGTAACTCCGGTATGGGTGGCTATGCTGATATTGACTTTTGTATATTTTGTTTTTTGTGTTCAGAAGTCATTGGTATTTGATGAAAAAATTTTGGAGGATTACACGTATGAAATTAGAATTTAAAAATGTAACAAAACAATACGGAGAAGTAAATGCTGTTAATAAAGTGAATTGTGTTATGGAAAAAGGAATTTATGGACTGCTTGGAGTAAATGGAGCAGGAAAGACCACATTAATGCGTATGCTTTGTACGATTGTTCAACCATCAGAAGGACAAATATTATGGAATGGTAAAGATATATGGAAACTAGGAGGTGAATACCGAGAAGTTCTGGGATATTTACCACAGGATTTTGGATATTATCCAGATTTGACCGTATATGATTATATGATGTACATTTCTTCTATAAAAGGGTTAAAAATGCCGTTTGCCAGAAAAAAAGTGAAGCAATTATTAAATCAAGTAGGAATGGAAAAATTCAGTAAAAGAAAAATGAAGAATTTGTCTGGAGGAATGGTTAGACGTGTAGGAATAGCACAGGCGATGTTAAACGATCCGCAAATTCTTGTCTTGGACGAACCTACCGCTGGATTAGACCCGAATGAAAGAATACGTTTTCGTAATTTAATTAGTGAATTGTCAGAAGAACGTTTGGTGCTCTTGTCTACACATATTGTATCGGATATTGAGTACATTGCGAATAACATTATGTTAATGAAAGATGGAGAACTTTTTTATGCAGGTACTGCGGAAGATTTAGTATCTTCTATGAAAGAAAAGGTATGGCAATGTAATGTTTCGAGAAGTATGATAGACAAATATATGAATGAATATTTGGTTGGAAATATAAAAACAACAAAAACCGGAGCAGAGCTTAGAATTATTTCAATAGAAAAGCCAACAGAAGATGCTGTGGCTGTAGAAAAAAATCTGGAAGATGCATTTCTATTTTATTTTGGAGAAAAATCGGAGGAAAAACAAGATGCTTAAATTAGAATTAAAACGAATTTTTTCAAAGAAAATTAATGTATTTGCAATCGGATTGGCATTGATACTTGCTGTCATTTTTAGCGGATTTGCAGTTACAAGTAATCGCTATGTGGATGAGAATGGAAATGCTAGTACTGGAATTATGGCAACAAGAAAACTTACAGATAACAGACGAGCATGGAAAGGTACATTGACAGAAGATGAACTTGGAAAAGTTATAGAACAAAATAAAAATGCGGTGACACAATCCTCAGAAGAAGAAAATGCGATTTACGGAACGACATTACAACCGATAGATGATATTAGGAGTTTTATAATATCGGTATTAACACCGGATGCAGAATATGATGAAAGTGTTCTGAATCAAATTACAGAAGAAAATATACAAGAGTTTTATGACACTTATCATAAAAATATGGAAAAGATGGCAGAAGAATATGGAAAGACTTCTGTACAGCAAAAATACTTGGAAAAGAAATATAATGAAATAAAATTACCAGTAGAATACGAATCTTATAGTTCATGGGATACTATGATTATGTATGTAGAAACGTATTCTATTATTCTGGCAATCATAGTTGGTTTTATTTGTGCTGGAATATTTGCAGATGATTTTCAGACAAAAGCAGATGCAGTATTTTTCTCTACAAAGTATGGACGTACAAAAGCTGTTAAAGCAAAAATACTGGCAGGAATAGCTACGACAGTTATGATTTATTGTATGGGAATTATATTACTTAGTGTGATTTGTTTTGGAATTATGGGAACCAGTGGTATGAATACACCTTATCAAATGTATCAGGCATATAGTATTTACATTATGTCATATGGACAATACTATTTGTTGACAGTTGTATGTGGATTTATAGCCAGTATGCTGGCGGCTGTAGTGTCTATGTTAGTAGCGGCTAAAATGCATACAATTAGTGTCGCTGTTTGCATTCTGTTCTTTTTATATTGCTTATTGCTATTTATAGGACGGGCACTTTCTGGGTATACAACGCTTTTCAATTTGATACCAACAATTTTGACAAATGTACAGGCAAGTGTAAAAGTCCCACTTATTTATCAGATTGGGAATTGTGTATTTCGACAAATTCCACTTGTAATGGTAATGTATACAGTGATGGCAATAGCCTTACTGCCTTTTATTTATAAGAGTTTTCGCAGATACGGAAACAAGTAAAATTGTATTCATACTCATGAAAAACAAAGTAAGTAAAATATTTTCTGGAAAAATCAAAGCATAATTTAAAGATTTACGGCGGGCAAGTTGCCCGCCGTAAATTATGCTTATTTTGTTAAAAGACCGGATAGAGAGACCGTTTCAAGTTTTGTGTAAACGTTAAAAACTGATATAAGATTTATGAATAGTTACAAATGGGCAGAGCCGATTTTTCAGGTTCTGCCCATATCTGCATTATACAGGAGTTTTTGGGCATGTCAATAAAACCTGCCTAAAACAAGATGTTTTTACAGGCTGCGTCCGATTAGACGTTCTTCAAAATATATTTCCAGCTGGGAATGAATCTGTCCCCAGTCCTGCCGATGGCCAGTCCATTTTTTCGTGATATCCATAGTTGCCAGATACAGCATTTTCAAAAGGCTGTCATCCGATGGGAAAACCGTTTTGCTTTTAGTCACTTTCCGGAGCTGACGATTGAATCCTTCAATGGCATTTGTGGTGTAAATCAGGCGTCTTACTGCCTCAGGATATTTGAAATAAGTGGACAGGGTTGCCCAGTTATCATGCCAGAACTTTGCACTTTCGTTTTCTCCAACATACATTCCAAGGACATCTTTTTTCCCATTCATGTCGATACCAAGAGCAATGTAAACCGCACGTTTTACAATACGTCCTTCACTGCGGACATGATAATGGATTGCATCCATAAATACTACAGCATACACTTCTTCCAGAGGGCGTTCCTGCCATTCTTTTACAATCGGCAGGATTTGTTGCGATTTCATTGTTTTTTATCGTATAATATGGAGACTGGAGGTGGTTTGGATGAAATACAAGATTTTAGTTGTTGATGATGATAAAGAATTGGTGAAAATGCTTTGTAGTTATTTTAATATGAAACAATATGAAACCATTACGGCTACAGATGGAATGGAAGCATTAAATAAAATAAAAATGAAACCGGATATTATTTTGTTGGATATCAATATGCCACGCATGGATGGGATTGAAGTATGTCGTCTGATACGCAGTAAAGTGTTATGTCCAATTTTATTTCTAACAGCAAGAGTTGACGAAGATGATAAAATTAATGGGTTGCTTTCGGGTGGGGATGATTATATTACGAAACCATTTAGTCTTCGGGAGTTGGAAGCGAGGATTGTTACAAACATAAAGAGAGAAGAAAGGCATCAACAAAAAACGGAATACCGTTTCATGGATGAAATGCTGATTGATTATTCTGAAAAAATAGTAGCTATAGCTGGACACAGGATGGAGTTCACAAAAATTGAATATCAGATTATTGAATTCTTATCCATGCATCCAGGGCAGGTGTTTGATAAAGAACGTATATATGCACAAGTCTGTGGATATGATGCGGAAGGGGACAGTAGAACGATAACGGAATTAGTACGGCGTATAAGGAAAAAAATAGCGGATTATTCAGAAAAAGAATACATAGAAACTGTATGGGGGATTGGATACCGATGGAAAAAATAAGAAACTTGTCACTGAAAAAAACAATTCTGCTTTATTTTGTGATCAGCTTAACGGCAGCATTTCTGTTATCTGGATTTACAGTTCATTTTGCAAGAAATATGCAGAATAAAATATGGGAAAAATATATTGATTATGCAGATTATACGGACGTGTTTCAGCAATATGGAAAGAAATACGAGATTGAGATATCAAGACCTAATCAATCGCAGATGAATCGTTTGGACCATCATCTTTCGGAAATGTGTGACTTTATGGAAACATATTCGGTACTGATTTTTTCGATTGTTGGGAGTGTTGTTGCGGTATTCTTTTTTTATAAAAATAAGTTAAAGACACCTCTACAGGAACTAAAAGATGCCTCACAAATGATTGCAGATAATGAACTGGATTTTCATGTGTCCTATGAAAATAAAGATGAGATGGGAACTTTGTGTAAAGAATTTGAAATGATGCGAAGTGATTTATCAGATAACAACAGAAAGATGTGGCGAATGATTGATGACGAGAAGGCTTTGCGGAATGCAATTGCACATGATATACGTTCTCCACTTTCCATATTGCGTGGGTATCAGGAAATGCTCTTAGAGTTTGTTTCTGCTGAGAGTATAAAAACAGAGGATGTTATTGATATCTTACAAACAGGCATGTATCAGATTGACCGTATAGAGCATTTCACGGAAAACATGAGAAAAATGTCCCATTTAGAACAGAGGGAACTGCAATGCTCAGAGATAGAATTATCGGAACTGGCAAAAAAGATTGAGGCAGAAGCTGCCATGCTGTCCAAGAAGGAAAGTAAATTATGTAAGGTAGAAAGAGTGCAGGAACAAAACATTGTGAAAGTGGATGAGGAACTTGTCATGGAAGTGACAGACAACTTACTGGAAAATGCGGTTCGATATGCACAAAAAAGTATTGCTTTGCAGATAAAGAAAAAGGATGGTTTTCTTATAATTTCTGTTGAAGATGATGGAATAGGATTTGTGGATACTGAGGAAAAAGTAACAGAACCATTTTATCATAAGAATCCACAAGATGATTTAAAGCATTTTGGCCTTGGTATGTATATTTCTCGTATTGTCTGTGAAAAGCATGGAGGAAATTTGAAAATATATAATGCCAGACAAGGCGGTGCTCATGTAGAAGCTCTTTTCAAAGCTGAATAAAAATACTTTATAAGGCTGAAATCACAAATAAAGTGGTTTTAGTCTTTTTTGTTGTGAATTTATTGAGAATTGATTTGTATGATGTTGTTAAAGAAATAAAGAAAGGAAGAGATACAATGAAAACAATCATAAAAAGAAGTATACTTGATTATTTAAAGAACCCTGTTTTGTGGATTGGTTTGATTATTATAGTTGCAAGTATGTATCAATGTCTGTCATCGTATTTGCAAATTCATTATATCAAACAGAATGAACAGATCACACAAAATGACGTAGCATTGGAAGATGCTGATGTCATGGATGGGTACATTCCCACATCTGATGATAAAGAAAGAAGAAGGGAGTGGGAAGATACGATCAAAGAGACGTTAATGGACACCTCCAAAAATGGTTTTGGATTTAGCAGGCAGGAAGCAGATCATGTAATGAAAGAAATTCAGAATATGGATGTAAAGACTGCTTCTGAGTTTTTGGAATCCCAATATGGCTATTATAATGCAATATATGCTTATGAGGACCTTGAAATTCATAAGGGGACAGCAGAAGAAATCAATCATTATATCGAGCGGAAATTATCCGAACATTCTTTTTCCTGGTACTTTGCCAAAAAGTTCACGGATTTTGCAGGATTGCATATGGCCTTTTTTGCAACCGTATTGCTATCATTTTTATTTATTCAGGATACACGAAAAAATACCTATGAATTATTACATACAAAGCCTGTTACGGCAATCCAATATATATGCGGGAAAGTAATAAGCGGATTCATTAGTATGTTGGGCGTATTAGTGATTTTGAATGTTATATTCTTTATGCTGTGTTTGAAAACGTCTTTAGAATCGGGCTTTCCGGTAACACCAATTGATTTTTGCGTGAATTCTCTGATCTATATTGTGCCGAATCTTTTGATGATATGTTGTGTCTATACAATTACAGCATTAATATTTAAAAATCCGCTTCCGGCAGCACCAGTTTTGTTTTTACACATTATATATTCAAATATGCTGACCGAGAAGAATGATATTTATTATATGAGACCGTTCTCTATTATGGTGCGATTCCCCGGCAGGTTTTTTGAAACACATGCAGCCAAAATGTCAAATATAAATCAGATTATGCTTGTGATCTCATCTGTTATATTAGTATGTATTTCTGTTACAATCTGGAAAAGGAGGAGGGTTCATTGAAAACGGAACTCAAAAACTGCCTGTCGTTATATAAGGTTTTTTATTCATGTGCATTTATACTGATATTGTGTGTTATTCATCCGATTATATACTATGAAGAAATCGGTTCAGCAATTCAGTCTCCAATAGCATTTTTAACAATTATTTTTTGTAGTGACACATACTTGATGGAAGTAAAAAGTAAGCGTGCCGATGTATTTCATTTGTATAATCAAAAAAAGCAGTTAAAAGTAATATCGCAGAGAGTGGGCGTTCAAATATTATATTTATTAATACTTTCCTGTGTTGGATATGTTTTGTTTTTCTGGCAAAAACCGGGCAGTGTAAACGAAGGCATTTCGGGTATTCAGATATTTCTTTTATATTTCATTGCAATGTTTGGAACTATCTGGCTTTGGAGTATATGCTCTGTGATTTTGTGTACATTGCTTCGAAATATGTGGGCAGGTATTGGATGTTTATTTGGAATTGTCATTGGACTTATATCAAAAGCGGGAAGTTCATTTTTCGGAAATCTGGGATTGTTTTCTTTCAGCTTTTGTGAACCTACTCAATTAATGTCCGAGAGTTGGATTTATGGAACGCTTGTGTCTTTTATAGCGGGGCTGTTTTTATTTGCATTATTACCAATGGCTTTAAAGAAAAGAGGATAGATTATGAGTATTAGAATAAATGATTTAACAGTTAGATTTAAAAATGGTGTAGTTGCAGTAAATAAGGCATCTCTTGAAATACCTAAGGGAATTTACGGACTTTTGGGTGAGAATGGTGCTGGAAAAACCACTTTGATGAGGGTTCTTACAACTGTTTTAAAACAAACGGAAGGAATGGTTTCCCTTGATGGAATTCTGTATAACGAGGGAAATTATGAGAAAATACAGAAAAAGATTGGTTATCTTCCACAGGAAATCGACTTATATCCGAATCTTACGGTGAAAGAATGTCTTGTATATATGGGAGGACTGTCAGGAGTAGCCAGAAATGACCTCGAACAAAGAATTACCTATTATCTGGAAAAGACTTCTCTTACAGAGCATCAGAATAAAAAAATGCGGCAATTATCTGGTGGTATGAAGAGACGTGTCGGACTCATACAGGCACTTCTTAATAATCCGGATTTTTTGATTATTGATGAACCAACAACCGGGTTAGATCCGGAAGAAAGGATTAGGATCCGCAATCTTCTGGTTGATTTTTCAAAGGATAGAACTGTGCTGTTTTCCACTCATGTAGTAGAAGATTTAGCAGCAACCTGTACACAGCTTGCCATTATGAAAAAAGGGAATTTTTTATATTCCGGAAGCGTGAGTGGATTGCTGGAAAATGCAAAGGGCTGTGTTTGGAATTGTACGGTACAAAATGCAGAAGAAGCCCGTTTGTTAGAAGCCAATTATTCTATTTCATCTAAGCAGTATGTAGAAAATGGAATTCATATGAAAATATTAAGCAAAGGAAAGCCAAATGAGAAGTGTGTCCCGGATAATGATATCACTTTGGAAGATGCGTATATTTACTTGACGAATAGTTGAATATAACGGCGGGCAAGTTGCCCGCCGTAAATTATGCTTATTTTGTTAAAAGACCGGATAGAGTTTTTCCAATGGAAAATCCAATCTGTGGATATAACTCCTGAATCTCCAGATATTTTGCTTCAATCATTTCAGGCTCATCAGCCAAGATCTTTTCATATATTTTGAAAGCTTTTTTAAAATGTGTTTTGGCGTGTGAAAGATTGGCGGTCATCAGATAAATGGTTGCAAGGGTTTCCTGTACTTTGGCATAATCCAGACAGTCATCGGAATGGTATTCCTTGATGATGCCGGATAATTTTTGTAATTCGGAGATTCCTCTTTCGGGTTCCTGCTGTTCTGTCAGGAACATTGCATAATTGGCAATCTGAGGTATGCTGTCATTTATATGAAGCAGGTTAAATTGGTCAAGCAGTGAGATACTTTTTTCCATGTGTTCTCTTGCAAGATCGGGATGAGCGTTCATGCGGTAAAGTCCACCGAGATTGGCATGAAGGTTGGAAACAAGGCGAGCATTGTCAGCAGTGATAGTTTCTATCTGGGCAAGTGCATCCTTTTCCAGTTTTATTGCTTTTTCAGGTTTGGTTTCAAGAGTTGCCTGAAAATCTAGTAATAATGCCCGGTCAGAGTCGGTTCCAATGTTTTTTGTCTTTAACAGCTCAGTCAGTTCCTGAATGATTCCATTCATACCTTTGTGGTAGTTATAGTTATCCATGTATGGAAATGCATTTTCCAGAAAAAGCAGATACTTTGGTATATCATCCTTTTCAATCAATTCTATGATATTTCCGATTGTTTGAAATAGCTTTTTGTAATAATCTACTTCCATTCCATGCATTAAACATATTTTCTGTAAAGAATCCAGTAATATGTGGCAGCGAGTTACAGATGGTTTTGTCTCTGAAAGGGTAATTTCTTGAATCATCGGATGCAGAGAGATAGTGCGACGTTTTGTTGTCTGGACAAAACCAGTCTCAATTAAATCGTTGATCTCATTTAGTGTGGGCAGTTCCAGCCATTTGGCAAATATACGGGCAGAAATACCGGTGGAAGGAAGAAAGCACATATTACACATGATATCCTGCTGTTCAAGAGATAAAGTGTATAAAGAAAACAGCGTATGGATATGATTGTAATAGGTGGCTTTGCTGCTTTGTCCATCTTTGATTATTTTAATTTTATCTTCGTTATGGAAAGATGCTTTTTCCACCTGAAGTCTTGTTAATAACTGGTCTGGAGTCGAGATTCTATTTTCCAGAAGTTTTGCTGCCAGTTCCACGGCAAAAGTATGAGAGTGAACAGTTTCGATGATCTTTTCAACTGTTGTCCGGTACGTGTCTGCCTCTGAATAAAATACTGATGCCAGCTGGAAGAGAGCGTTCATATCCTCTATTTCTTTTAATGGCAGAGTACAGTATTCATCCAGTTTGCTTCTGGTTGTAAACAAAATCTGGCAGTAATATTTTAATACTACTGACAGAAAGCTATCCTGTGTGGCAGTGACATTAAAATTATCTATGATAAGCAGAGTATCAGATTTCAGGGAACGCAGGAAACGGTTATGTCTTTGAAAGCGTTCCTGTTCAGTGCTTTCCGGAAGATCGTCAATAAAATCCATGTCAGTAATATCCTGATGAAGATTGCCGGTATATTCTACATAAAGTATATTGGTGTATTGCTTTATGTACCGCTTTGCGTAGGCTTTGGCAAGTTCGCTTTTCCGATTCCGGCGATTCCGCAAAGAAAAACATGACGGTTTTCCTCAAGCATGGTATATAATTCTTCCAGTTCTTTATCTCTTCCGATAAAATGACGGCATGGTTTCGGAACCTCACTGTCCATAATATAATCCAGCACAATGGGGGATAAAGCGCCTCCGGCGAGCAGCTTCTGATTTTTGGTATTACGTTTGATGAATTGGCGTTCCATGCCAAAAGAAATCAGTTTTGCAAGAAACAGCAGACGTGAGCTGGCTGGTTTGTACAGAGAAGCCAGATTTTTCTTTTTGGCATCGGAGATGGTGTCATCTTGTATAAATAATGTGTATATATCCTGCATAGCCATATTGCAGTCAGACATCAATGGAAGCAGATTTTGGTGAATGGTTTCTGCCAGCTTTTTCTGATTACTGGGTTTGGAATAGTAAGCGGATATTTTAGGACTGATTTTAGCCTGACCAGTCATCCAGCGGCAAACCAGACCGTTGTCCATTGAAAAATCCTGATTTGCCGGATCATCCATAAAATCTTCAAATAATTCGTATAAAAAATCAGGCTGACTCATTTGATTACTTTCGCTGATATGATTTTTTAAGCAAGTGCTAATAGAAGAAAAATCGCATCGATTCAATAGAAATTCCCCTTTCGTAGTTAAGATTAAGTATATCCATCATAACACGAACATATATTCGGTTCAAGGAAATGCGGATAGTTTTAAATTGATTGTGTCAATTTACAATCAATTTCTATTCAATGTGGTTTTCAGGCAGGTTCTGTAAAATAAGCTCAGAATAAACAATAACGGGAGGAGCTTATGCAACAGAATATTGAATTTGAGCGGTGCATTGATTTTCTGGTACGGATGATTGATAAGTACGGCGCTGAAGTCCTCCGGGAGTTGGAGGAAGAAAAACAGAATAAGGAAGAAAAAGAAGTGGCAGTTTCCTGAAATACAAAATGTAAATCAGACTGTCGCTTTTTTCATGCATTTTTAAATCAAATAAATTTTAAAAGCTGATGCAGAGTGTGTGGCTCATTATTCTGAGAAGCGGTAATACGAGTATCAAATGGCTTGAAATGATTCTGCGTATAAAAGCTCAGAAAAAATTCATTATCTTCGCATTCAAGGAACTCCATAACGCCACCTACGGAATATTTGAGACTGGATATGGTTTCCAGTGCAAATCCCAGTAGAATATTTCCAGGAATTCGTTTTTCCTTTGGAAGAGAATAGTTCTTTCCCAACTGGGCGATCAGGTAAGCTGCGGTAGTATAGGATTGTGTTTCTTCATCCAAAATACTGACACGGGACAGCTTTTTTGCCATTGTCTTGCTGATATTTGAAGCACGGACAGAGATGGGTTTTACTGTAAGTGAAAAATAACCAACCAGTGAAGCATCTTCAGCATCAAATACCAGATAAGTGATAGATTGATCTTTTTTGGTAAACTCAATCGCATTATGTAATAAAAAGTATTCCACATCGGGATTTTTGGGACAAGAAAAATCGGAGAGTAAGTCGTAAAGACTTTCCTCTCCGATATATGTCGGTTCGTCTTTATCCAAATATGCCCGAATATTAACGGTAAAATATTTATCAGACATGTTTTTTCTTCCTTTTTGACATTAAAGCTAAGATTTCCTGTGGGTTCGTTAACTGACGTCCGGGAAGTGTCTGCTTTGGTGTGCGATCACGGTCAGCTTCGTCAATTGCTGCGACAAAACGCTTTACGCTATTTGGATTGGATACGACAAAATTATGAGTAATACTTGAAGTAGCCATACTAACACCTCCTTTTTTTTTGCTTTTTTGTGTATTTATAGTATATGCAATGTGTGATAAAAACACAATATCAAAAACAGAAATTATTTCTAAATAATTTTCAAGCCGGACATTTATTAGACGCTTCCGGTAAGCGAACAATATTTTGATAACAGAAATGCTCTGTATCTAACTTAATTATACGATTGACAGAGAAGTGCGTCAATAAGAAAAATAAGTATTGAAAATAGTTGGAACAAGTACTAAAATTAAGTTGGGACATTGAATGGAAGTTATGTTACGAGATAATAAGAATTGTAGGTGGAAGGTTTGAACATAGAAGCATATGATGCGGATTCATTAAGAAAGATGGTTAGGTTGCTTGAATATGAGAACAAGATATTAAAAGATAAATTGAAGAAAGCAGGCATTTCATATGAAGAGGTGAATCCTTTTGAAGAAAAAATAGAAAGTGCAGAAGAATATGACCTGGATCAAGGGAATCGTATTGTAAATCCGCTGTATATTACAGAGAAAATGGCAATACGTTTCTTTTCGATGTTTTGGGGAAGAGAAGATGTATATGCCAGACGGGGAAAGAACGGGGGTTATTTTCCACAATGCGCAAATCGTTGGAATGACCGGCTTTGTCCTAAACAACGTAAAGAGAAGGTATTTTGTGATGAATGTGAAAATACCAAATGGATTAGTTTGGATGTAAAAAAAATAATTGCTCATTTGTTAGGCATAAAAGAAGATGGATCAGATGTAATAGGTGTATATCCTTTACTGCCAAATGGTACATGCAGATTTATTGTATTTGATTTTGATAATCACGAAAAAGGAGCAGAGGTTACGGACTTTGCAAATACGGATAATGAGTGGCATAAAGAAGTGGATGCGCTTAGAAAAATGTGTGAGCTTAATGGTATCAGACCTTTAGTTGAGAGATCTCGATCTGGAAAAGGTGCCCATGTATGGATTTTCTTTAAAAAAGCAATACCTGCGGCAACAGCAAGAAATTTTGGATTTCTCCTGTTAGACAAGGGTTCAACTTCCATCAATCTGAAATCGTTTCATTATTATGATAGAATGTATCCTTCGCAGGATGTGGCAAGCAGCATAGGTAATTTAATTGCATTGCCATTACAGGGGCAAGCACTTAAAAATGGAAATAGTGCTTTTGTAGATGAAAATTGGAATGCATATCCTGATCAATGGGATGCTCTTTTTAATAAAACAAGAAAGCTGGGAATAGAAGATATTGAACAATGCATGGCAAAATGGCAGAGAGAATTAGCAGAAGTCAGAGGATTGCTTACTAATAGTGAGAAGAATGTTAGACCGAAACCATGGAAGAAGAAATGTGAGTTTTGTAATTCAGATGTTGTGGGCAAGCTTCACATGGTATTGGGCAATGGAGTTTATATAGATACTCTGAATCTTATGCCAAGAATACAAAATCAGATTCGTAGTTTGGCGGCATTTGATAATCCGGAATTCTACAAAAATAAAAGGCTGGGATATTCTAATTATTATAATTTTAGTGCTGTATATTTAGGTAAGGATATAGATGGATATATACAGATTCCGAGAGGACTGCGTGAAAATGTTATACAGGAATGTGAAAAAGCAGGCATTTCAGTTGATGTTTCAGATCAAAGAGAAACAGGACAACCTATCAGAGTATCTTTTAAAGGTGATCTGCGAATGCAACAGGAATTAGCAGCAGAAAAATTATTATCACATTCAGATGGGGTTTTGAGTGCGGCAACTGCATTTGGAAAGACTGTAGTATGTAGTTATCTTATTGCAGAGCGAAAAGTAAATACGCTCATTTTGCTACAAAGTAAAGATTTGCTTAATCAGTGGGTTGATGAATTGAATCATTTCTTAGAGATAAGAGAAGAACCACCGGAATATGAAACAAAAACAGGAAGAAAGAAAAAAAGGAATAGTGTGATAGGCGTTTTGCACGGAAATAAAAATACATTGACAGGGATCATAGATGTTGCAATGGTTGGTTCAATGTACAGCAGAGGAAAATTTAATGAACGAATTAATTCTTACGGAATGGTAATTATGGATGAATGTCATCACGCAGCTTCTAATACATCTATGGAATTATTGCAGAAAATAAATGCAAAATACGTGTATGGTGTTTCTGCTACGCCTAAACGTGGCGACAGTCTTGATCGGATTATCTATATGCTGCTGGGACCTTTGCGACATAGATTTACTGCGTTGGAGAGGGCTAAGGAACAGGGGATTGGACATTATTTTGTCCCAAGATACACAAGAGTAGTTGATACTGCAGAAAGCAAGGATAATATTAATAAAGCATATAATTTGATAAGTACCAGTAAAGTGCGCAATGAAATGATCATAGATGATGTTATAACTTGTGTTGCAAGAAAACAAACTCCTGTAATTTTAACAAGATTTAAGGAACATGCAAAATTTTTACATGATGCCTTAAAGGAAAAAGCAGATCATGTATTCCTTCTATATGGGGATAATTCGGATAAGGAAAATGCTGAAATAAGAGTAAAATTAAAGCAGATACCTGAAAATGAATCGCTTATTTTGGTGGCAACTGGTCAGAAAATAGGAGAAGGGTTTGATTTCCCAAGACTGGATGTATTAATGCTTGCAGCACCTGTATCTTTTGAAGGACGCCTGGAACAGTATGTAGGTAGATTAAACAGAGATTATGTCGGAAAAGAAGCCGTTTATGTGTATGATTATATCGATTCGCATGTGCGTTATTTTGATAAAATGTATGCAAAAAGATTGAGAACATACAGGAAGATGGGATTTTCAATCTGGACGCAAGAGTTGCAACCTCAACAAATAATAAATGCAATATTTGATTCTGTAAATTATACCGAAAAATTCGAGCAAGATATTGTAGAGTCAGAAAAAATGGTGGTAATTTCCAGTCCGGATATCAGACAGGATAAAATTGACAGATTTTTATTACTAGTCAAGAAGAGACAGGAAGTAGGGGTAAAGGTCACAGTTATTACAACAGATCCGGAAGATATTACTTACGGAAAGTCAGATGTATGTTATGAATTAATCAGAGCAATGCAATTGGTAGGAATAAATGTGATAACAAGAACAGAAGTAGAAGAATGTTTTGCCGTTATTGATGATGAAATAGTATGGCATGGCGGGATGAATCTACTTGGAAAAGCTGATGTCTGGGATAACTTAATGCGTATCAGAAATTCACAAGTTGCAACGGAATTGCTGGAAATTGCTTTGGGATGTTCTGAGGAGAGGAGGAAAAGTGAATAAAAAGATAAAATGTAATATCTATACCAGAGTATCCACAACCATGCAGGTAGATGGCTACAGTCTGGATGCTCAGAAAGAAAAACTCAAGAGATATGCGGAATTTCAGAATATGGAAATCGTAAATGAGTATTCAGACGAAGGTAAATCTGGAAAGAGCGTAGAGGGCAGACCGGAATTTCAGAGAATGTTGGATAATATTGAGAATGGAACAGATGAGGTGCAGTTTGTATTGGTGTTCAAGCTTTCCAGATTCGGTCGTAATGCGGCAGATGTGTTAAACTCTCTGCAAAGAATGCAGGATTTTGGAGTGAATCTAATCTGTGTAGAAGATGGAATTGACAGTTCAAAAGATAGTGGAAAGCTGATGATTTCTGTTCTGTCTGCAGTGGCAGAGATTGAACGGGAGAATATCCTTGTTCAAACAATAGAAGGGCGTAAGCAGAAAGCTAGGGAAGGAAAATGGAACGGTGGATTTGCTCCATATGGCTATGAATTGGTAAATGGAGAATTGCAGATTGCAGAGGATGAAGCAGAGATTATTCGTCTGATCTATGAAAAATTTATTCATACCAATATGGGAATCTCTGCGATTGCTGCATGGCTGAACCAGCATGGATATAAAAAGAAAAAACGACAGAATAATACACTGGACGCATTTGCCGCATCATTTATAAAAGGCGTTCTGGATAATCCGGTATACTGTGGAAAGCTGGCTTATGGACGAAGGAAGAACGAGAAAGTTTCTGGAACAAGAAATGAATATCGCATTGTAAAGCAGGAAAATTATATGCTGCACGATGGTATCCATGAAGGAATCATCTCAGAAACAGACTGGGAGCTTGCTCATCAAAAACGAGAAAAAACAGGTGTGAAATATGAAAAGACACATAGCCTCGATCATGAGCATATTTTATCTGGAATATTGAGATGTCCGTTATGTGGAAGCGGTATGTATGGAAACGTGAACCGAAAGAAAAAGAAAGACGGAACCTTATATAAGGATTATTTCTATTATGCCTGCAAACATCGTCGCCTGGTAGATGGTCATAAATGTGGATATCGTAAACAATGGAGCGAGGAGAAGATTAATAATGCAGTGGAAGAAGTTATTCGGAAGCTGGTGAAGAATCCTAAATTTGAAGAAGCAATTCTGAATAAAATCGGTTCAAGAATAGATACAGAAGAAATAGAAAAAAAGATTGAAAGGCTGGAAAAACAGCACAGGCAGCTGACCGGAGCAAAAGCAAGACTTGGACAGCAGATGGACAGTCTGGATATCATGGATAAATTTTATGAAAAGAAATATCAGGATATGGAGACACGCTTATATCGTCTGTATGATGAAATTGAAGGCGTGGAGAACAGTATAGAGGAAGTCAAGAACCGCCTGTTGAATATCCGGCAACAGAAAATATCAGAAGAAAACGTCTATCAATTTCTTTTGTATTTTGATAAACTATATGATAAGTTCACCGACCGGGAGAAGAAAGAATTTCTTAACAGCTTTGTAGAACAGGTGGACATTTACGAGCAGGAGCAGCCAGATGGCAGATTCCTGAAGCACATAAAGTTCCGTTTTCCAGTGTATTTTGGAGACAGGGAAACACAGGAACTTTGTTGGGACAAAGAAAGTACCGCTGAGACGGTTGTCAAATTATCCCTCAAAAAAGATACCCCTAAGATTGAGGTTACAATGGAGCCTGAGGAAGAGAGTAATTATACACCACAAGAAAAGGCTACTTATTCAAAGATTAAGGAATATGTGAAGGAAAAGTACGGTGTGAATGTGCATACTTCTTATATTGCACAGGTAAAGCGGATGTGTGGTCTGGACATGGGCGAAAATTATAATAAGTCTAAGAAAGAGAATCCAGAAGTAAAACAGTGTCCGCAGGAGAAGGTGGAGTATATTAAGGATGCGTTGAAACATTTTGGATTGATATAGAATAGGAGATGATTTACTGTATGGAAACAAGAGAATTAGCAGCATTATCACAGATAGCAGAAGTTTTATCAGATAATAATAAAAGTCCGTTAATTCCGTCTGAAGATATATGGAAAAAAATTTTTTGTGGTGCAGGATTAGAGGATTTATTTGAAGAACGTGCACCCCAATTTCAGATAGATAGTAGATATGATGGTTATGAAAAGGAGTTATTATTTAATGATAGGACATACAATGGTCTTTATGAAACGTTTAAAGAGTTGGAATACCAACCGGAAAAATTAATAATGTTTTTAAATGGTATTGCGAATCGAATGTCAGTATATCGTATTTTTGATTCTGACAAGGAAGAGAGCATTAAGAAAAAATATGTAAATGTAAAGGGAACATATCTTGATGAAATGATGCTAAGTGTTGATGATGAACAGAAAAATATTATTTTATCAGAATTTGCGTCAAAAGATTTTAATAGACTAAAGAGCTATGTAAATATTATTAATTTGGACTTTCTGTATTGTGATGAAGAACTATGTGTGCAGCCATTTACAGCAAGAGGAAATGAAAGTGTACAAGACATAGATATAATTTCGCATTGGCTATATGCAGAGCATAGGGATGTATATGAGAGTTATGAATCTGCTAAGAAAGCGTTTGCAAATGGTGAAAGTGTGTCTTGTGTAATGCAGTGTAGAAATATAATAACTGGTATTTTTTCAAGTCAAAAGTCAGAACAAAGAAAATGGTTAGATGGTTTAAAAAAAATATGCCACAAAGATAAAAATATAAATAATGTACAAGCAAATAAAATTGCAGAGATGAAATATAACGAAAATAGCAATGAAGCGAGTGAAAGATATCAATATCCAAGATTTAAACTTTTTTATAGATTATATTCGTTTACCTGTGCGTTAGGAGCACATCGGAATGAGGGAAATATGACTATAACTGGTGTTGATAATGAAGTAACAAGTATTGATGATGCCTTGTTGGCATTAAGAATGACAGAGGATACTTTAATATGGTTTTATAAAAATAAATCAGTATAGTTTTAGAATGATAGAGAAATGGAATATAAATAATGCTTACGGTAAGATATAAAAATACCATTGAAGTAAGGAGAATTTGAGAATGCAGAATTATGATGGTCAATTTGAACTAAATGGACAGGAATATTTTTATAGAGCAAAGGATGACAGTGGAAGTTCAAAAATTACAAGGGTTAATAATGAAGAACATCATTACCGAATGGTTGAAATAACTAATAGGGGAACTGGGAATTATGATGTTATGATGATTAGTACAGGAGATTCATTTACTATGTTTCCTGATATGGTTAAGAACCAGTATGAGAAGTATCTTAATTCAAAATAAAATATTTCGATTAATGGAAGGTTGAAATACACCTTCTTTTTTTATACTCATTTTTAAGGAGGTGGTGTCAAAAAGCATACATAAATATCGGGACGTTCCGTAAATGGATGTTCATACATTTTGGGACTGTTTAGCAGTCCTTTTTTTGTAGTTTCAAAAAGTACACATTTCAGGACTAAGGAAGGAGCTAATATCATGAAGAGATATGGTTATCACAGAACAAGTACAAGAGAACAGCATTTAGACAGAGGCATCAAGGAGATTACAACCTATTGTGAGCAGAACAATCTGGAACTGGAAAAGATATTTAATGACCAGCAGACAGGAAAGAATTTTAATCGTCCAAGATATCAGGTATTGAAAGAGGATGTATTAAGAGCAGGTGATGAGTGAGGTAGACAGGCTTGGCAGAAATAAGCAGGAGACTTTAAAGGAGTTGCAGTATTACAGGGATAATGGCATCCGTGTAAAGATACTGGAACTTCCAACTACACTTATGGATTTATCAAAGTTGGATAATGCTATGGCTCGTATGCTGATGGAAACATCAATAATATGCTTATAGAATTATATGCAGCTATGGCTCAGGCAGAGATTGAGAAGAAAGAGAAACGACAGCGTGAAGGTATAGATTCTAAAAAGGCTCGTGGTGAATGGGATGATTACGGCAGACCAGCAGTGATGCCGATTGATGAATTTTCAGAGCATTATCAGAAAGTGGTGTCAGGAGAAATCCGTCCGTTTGAACTGATGAAACAGCTTGGCATGAGTAAGAGTACATATTACAGATATATTAAGAAAATTCCTACAATGACGAGATTGTATAAGTAAATCGTTGATTTTGTTAGTGGGTAGGGTATTGAATCTAACATCATACGCCAAACAATGTAGAAAATGAGCAAATTTGATGCTTATGGAAGTGACAATATGATATAATAACCCAGTATATACAGGAAGAATAGCATTTGGAAGAACCAGACTTGAACGTGTTGAAGGAACTGAAAATGAATATCGTAGGGTAAAATCAGATGATTATATCTTAAGTGACGAGGTGGTACATGAACCAATTATAAGCGACGAATTATTTGAAGCAGCTAAAAGAAAAAGGCAAGAGACAACGACAACAGGAAATCTTAGAGTTGGAAGATATGCGAAGCATCTGTTATCTGGTATCTTAAAGTGTCCTATGTGTGGGTCATCCATGTATGCTGATATCGTACAGTGGAAAAATAAAGATGGAAAGGTTATGCAAAAAAATAAGTATCAATGTGGTCATTATGCTAAATCTAAGTTTGGACAATGCCAGAAGAATACTATTTCAGCAGAATGGATAGAGGGAGAAGTTATTGCCTATACGAAGCTTTTAGTGAGAAATAAACAGTTTGCAGAGGATATTCAGAGTAAGCTTGGAAATAAAACAGATGTGACAGAAATTGATAAGAAACTGGATAATTACCACAAGCTTATAAAGGAACTGGAAAAAAGCAAGAGTAATCTGGAAAGATATATTGATGCTATATATGATGATGACAAGTATGCTGAACGTAAAAGACAGGATATGAATAACCGCCTTAACAAAATTTATGAGGAAATCTATGATATTGAGGATAGGATAACAGATTCTGAAAAAAAGAAGGAAGCTGCACAGCAGGATGTTCTTACAAAGGAAAATGTATTCAAGATGCTATTGGTTTTCGACAAGATTTTTGATAAAATGAATGATGTGGATAAGCGTAAGCTTATTGAGAGCATGATAGCGGAAGTACACCTTCATCTAAAGGAAACATGGGAAGAGGGAAAGAATCCGATAAAAGAAATAAAGTACGCATTTCCAGTAAGTAAAGAGGTTATGGATGCTTTGAGGGAAAATGTTGCATCCGTGGAGACTGTTGTTCTTTTGTCCCAATTGAAACAGAAGCCGGATGATTATATTAATGTCACGATTGAACTTGATGATGTGGATATAACATCTGCAGAGACTAAGGCAACATATGATGAGATAAAGAAGTATGTGGCTGAACATAATGCCGGCATGAAGGTTTCCAATCTGTATATCTCACAGGTAAAGAGAAAATGCGGAATTGAGGTTGGAAAGAATTTGCGCGTTGCAACGAGGAGAATGGACTGCTTGCAGGGCAATTCGACGACTGCCGCGACAGACTTGGAACTTGTTCCAAGTCCTAATTTACCTAAAAATGAAGATAGCAGGCAGCCGCAGTGTCCAGAAGATAAAGAGAGTGCAATTGTGGAGGCATTGAAGCATTTTAAGATGAATAGTTAATAAAGAGAGGTGCAGATGCTATGCCAGGTATACTCGTGGTTGAAGATGATGAAAATCTAAATCGTGGAATTACATTTTCACTGAAAAAATCCGGATATGAGGTTTTTTCAGCAGAATCAGTGAAAAAAGCGAAAAGAATTGCAAGTGATAATAATGTGGATGTTACCATTTGTGATGTGAATCTTCCGGATGGGAATGGACTGGAATTTGTAAGGTGGATGAGATGCAATTATAATACATACATTATTTGCCTTACAGCACTAGATCAGGAGATGGATCAGGTTATGGGATATGAAGCAGGGGCAGATGATTATATTACAAAGCCGTTTAGTCTTTCGGTACTTCTTTTGAAAATAGAAGCACATTTCCGTCGCAGACAGGAGAAAACGGAAGCCGGAAAGATGATTTCGGGAGATATCGTATTTATCGCAGGAGAAATGAAAGTCCTGATAAAGAGTCGTGAAATCAGTCTGACAAAAACGGAGTTGAAAATGCTGACTTTTTTTCTTCAGAATCCGAAAAAGATTCTTTCAAAAACACAAATATTGGAAAATGTGTTTGATCTGGAAGGGGATTTTGTGGATGAAAATACAATCGCTGTCAATATCAGAAGACTCCGTGAGAAAATTGAAGACAATCCGGCTGCACCGATCTATATAAAGAATATCAGAGGTCTTGGGTATATATGGAATCAGGAGGTAAGGCAGTGACAAAGAGATATCGCAAGAAGATCACAGTAGTGCTCTCCTTGGTATTGCCTGTCATAGTATTGTTTGCAATATTAAATTGCATTACCACGTATGTGTTTTATGAAGATTATAAATATAAAATGAATCTTATGACAGAGATTGCTGCAAAGGAAGAAATTTCTGGGCTGGATGCTGTTTCGGAATTGCTTAAGGATAAAGATATTGAAACGAACGAACCGGGAAGGCGATTATTGGAGCAATATGGATACTGGGGGAATAAAGGGAATGCGTTTTTTGCGCAATTCCTGCATCAGGTTATGGTGACCGGTGTTGTAAGCACTTTGATATGCGTGCTTCTTTTGACCTTTTTACTTTATTGGAAGAAAAAAGAAGATGCGTGTCATCAGAAAATTTTAGACCAGTTGGAAGAAATTCTGATCAGATTCCGTGAAAATAAATTTGATGATTTACTGAAAACGGAAAATTATGCAGAACTGGAAAAATTGAATGACCAGCTTGAAGCAATCGGACATCATATTCAGTTGCTAAAGGAAGAAGCACGGGAAGAAAAAGAGAGCACGAAAGAAATGGTTTCTGATATCTCTCATCAGTTAAAGACACCGGTTGCAGCTTTGGATACATGTTTTAGTGTGCTGATGCAGAATGACTTAAGTGCCACAGAACAGGAGGAGTTTCGTATCCGTTGTCGGAGTGCTCTGGATGGACTGGAGACATTATTGCAATCGCTTCTTGAAATATCCAAGATGGAAACTGGATTGATTCAGATGAATAAGAAAAAACTTCCGCTTATGGATACTGTCATATCTGCTGTGAACCGTACTTATACCAAAGCGGATGAGAAAGAAATTGAATTCGTTTTTGACTATGAGAAAGAGCTGGAAACATGCACGATTATGCAGGATAAAAGGTGGCTTGGTGAAGCTGTGATCAACGTTCTGGATAATGCAATCAAGTACAGCCCGGGTGGTTCAAAAATATTTATCCGGTTACAAAAAAGAAACGATCTTGTAAGAATGGAAATTGAGGATCAGGGAATTGGTATTCCGCAGAATGAGTATCACAAAATTTTTCAACGATTTTACAGAGGAAGTTCCAAGGAGGTCATGGAAAAGAGTGGTACAGGAATCGGACTTTTTCTATCGAGAGAAATTATCGAAAAACACGCAGGTACGATTACGGTAACCTCCGGCAAAAAGAAAAAAGGAAGCACGTTTGTGATTCAATTACCATATGTTGGTTAAATTTTAAGTGAGCAGAAATCTTACAATTCTGTAAGACTTCTGCTCGTTTTTTGAAAGTGAAATGAAAGATTGTCCTGATACAATTTGGATGTAGGTTGAAAAATGACCAAATATATAAACAGGCAAAGAAAGCGTGCTGAAAAGGTACGCTTTACAGGATTGAAAAGGAGGCAACACATGAGTGTGATATTAGAAACCAAGCAGCTTTGTAAGTTTTATGGCGCAGGTGAGAATCAGGTCAAAGCGGTCAATCAGGTGGACATTCAGATTGAGCAGGGAGAATTTGTCGCAATTGTCGGAAAGTCAGGTTCCGGTAAAAGTACATTACTTCATATGCTTGGAGGGCTTGATATTCCGACAAAAGGCAGTGTTACTTTAGCCGGAAAAGATTTATACAGGATGAAGGAAGATGCCCTTGCTGTTTTCCGCAGAAGAAAAATCGGATTTGTTTTTCAGGCATTTAATCTGGTTTCATCTGTTAATGTCTGGGAAAATATTGTACTGCCACTGGGGCTGGATGGAAGAAAAGTGGATGAAGCGTATGTAAATGATATTATTGCAACTTTGGGGATTGAAAAGAGGATTTACAATCTGCCAAATCAGTTATCCGGAGGACAGCAGCAGAGAGTAGCAATTGCAAGAGCACTGGTGAATCGTCCGGAAATTATATTTGCAGATGAGCCGACAGGAAATCTTGATTCTAAGACCAGTGATGAGGTAATCGCCCTGCTTAAGATGACAGCAAAAAAATATGGACAGACAATTGTAATGATTACCCATGATGACGAAATTGCACAGGTCGCTGATCGTATTCTGGTAATTGAGGATGGACAGGTGGTGGATTTCAGATGAAGACAATAAGCAGGATTGCATATAGCAATGACAAAAAGAACAAGACAAGAAGTATACTGATTATGATGTCCATATGTCTGACTACGATGCTGCTTGTGATTATCAGTACTGTGGGAAATGGAATGATCCGTTTACAGAAAAGTCAGGCGGCAGGCTCATATGGAAGCAATTATGGTTTGTTTGTCGCAGCAGATGCCTCGCAGTTAAAGGACGTACGCCGCCGTGCAGAAATAAATGCAATAGGAATTATGTGTACAGAAGGCATAATTAAAGGCAACGAAAACGGTGGTTTTGTCTGCATGGATGAGACTGCAATAAAAATGCTTCCCTATAATAAGGAATATGAGTTAAAGGAAGGAAAGTATCCGGGGGGAACGCAGGAAATTGCCGCAGGAAGAGCATTTTTTAGTGAAATGGGATATGATGATGTAAAGGTCGGAGATACGGTTACACTGGATTACCGCGCAGGGATGCAGTCAGAATATAAGCCGGAAGAATTTGTTGTCAGCGGAATCCTATATGATCGGGATGAGTATACCATCGAGGCATCTTATGTTGCTTTCGGGTCACAGGAGTTTTATGATGAGCACGTCGCAGAGAATGACAGACAGTATAATATTTATTTTACTTTAAATGATTCTGCAAATGTATCTATGAATAATATTGATTCGGTTATAAAGCAGATTGCAGCAGCTTGTGGGATCGAAGAAAAAAACGTTATAGTCAATGATCTCTATTTGCAATGGGTCTTGCAGCCGAGTTATGAAACGATTGCGGTATGCGGGGTTTTGATTCTTGCAATTGTACTTTTCTCTGTTGTGGTCATTTATAATATTTTTCAGGTCGGTATTGCCAACAAGATACAGGAGTATGGAAAAATCAAGGCTCTGGGAGCGACAAAAAAGCAGATGAAACAACTGATCTTCAGAGAGGGCATTTTTTTGACATTTTTTTCCATACCAGTTGGATTGCTTTTTGGCTTTCTGATTGCAAAATGCGGTTTTAACTGGCTGGTAGAACAGGGGAACCTTGTATCAACCGGAACTGGCTCTATGGGAGTTCAAAATCAGCAGGTGCCTCTGTTTTCCCTGCCTGTTATGCTTCTCTGTATTTTCGTATCATTTCTTACCGTTGCTTTGGCACTGCGTAAACCAATGAAAATTGTTTCACGGATTTCACCTATCGAAGCAACACGGTATTTAGAAAATGCAGAAACACAAAAAAAAGGAAAACGAAATGGCAGAAAAAATGTCACCGTGTTTTCTATGGCAATGGCAAATGTAACGGGTAATCCCAAAAGCACTATTGGTACTATCCTCACAATGGGTTTTTCTTGCGTATTGTTTGTGATTATCTCTAATTATGTGGGAAATATTGACACGGAGCATGAAGCACGTCTTTCCGTTAATCATGGACAATTTGAACTGCAGCTTGACTATTCTGCTGAGTATGATGAAAGATATCCGGAGAATAATCTGGATACGATTCTGACGGATGATCCATTGAATGATTCGCTGATTGAAGAAATCAAAAGCATTCCGGGAGTAACAGATGTCATGACGAGAGAGATTGTCTCTGTAAATCTGAACGGAACAAGATTTCCGGCTACTATTGTGAGTAAAAAGGATTTTGATTTTATGCGCCAAGAAGGGGATATTGGCTCTATGGACTATGATCAGGCGGTAAAGAATGGTGATATTTTCTTTGGCTGGTCAACGTGGATGGAACAAGATGGATATGCTCCGGGTGAATCCATTGCATTTGACTTTGAGAATGGAAGTGGAACCTATACCTATCAGGGAAAGATTGCAGGATCTTTTGTAAGTGCGGACACTTATCTTGTCATTCCGGAAGGTGTATATCGTTCCATGAATCCGAGAGGAACAGCCTATGGCTATCTGTGGGTGGACTGTGATAAAAAAGATGTGGCATCTGTAGAACAAAGTCTGAATACTTTGATTTCTAATACTTCGCATATAAAAATGGATACTTATCATGCGCAGTTACAATCTGCCGAATTTGCAAGCAGCATGATGAAGCTTGGCTGTTATCTGTTTATGGCTATTGTAGGACTCATCGGGTTTATGAATATGGCGAATACCATGATCATGAATATTACGACAAAAAAGCAGGAATATGGTGTGTTACAGGCTGTGGGTATGACAAATAAACAATTAAATTTATGCCTGCAGTTACAGGGGCTGATTTTTACGGTTGGCACCATATGCGTAGCTTTGATCATTGGTCTGCCACTCGGCTATGCACTTTTTTCCTATGCAAAACATATTGGAATATTTGGAATGAATATCTATCATGTTCCAATTGTACCAATTTTTATTATGATTTTTTTGGTCGGTCTGTTGCAGATTGTACTTTCCTGCGTTTTAAGCAGTAATCTGAAAAAGGAAACGCTGGTAGAAAGAATAAGGTATCAGGGATAGCAAGTATTGCTGGGATATCCTCAGTATCATAACAGGAATTAAAAGCACTTGGTTTCAAAAAGTTTTGTACTTTTGACAAAATGCAACCGATTTTTCATCAATTATAATAAATTTGATTAAGCAGCCTGTGTGTAATGAAGCATACAGGCTGCTTGCATTTTATAACTCTAATGAATCTTCTGTATCTACCCACATCTGTAAATTGCCCTCAAGATATAATCTCGCATATTCAAGTGGTTCATCGACTGCAAGTGAAGTCAATGCACAGTCTGATCCGGGTGTGGTTTTTAAATCCTTTTCGGCTTCCCAGCAGTCAATGCGAAGCATATAGCCAACATTTGTATAAATGTCAATGCTGTTTCGTTGTGGATTGTATTCTGCAAATATTGTTCTCATCGTATCCCATCTCCTTATCATTTAATCAATCATTAGTAGCAAAAATTAAGAAGCATTTCAATCAGTCCACCATGTCACTTTTATTTTATGTTATACTGTTTTATATAATTTTTTTGCCCTTGTATTTGCCCTTATCAGAGTTCATAAACACTGATGGGACGATATAACACAAGGGAAAAAATAAGGGAAAGCTCACCTGCGACAAATCCAGTGTTTTCAAGGGTTTGCGGAGAATTTAATAACAAAATATAACAGTTATTAAATCTCTTAAAACAGGTGAAATCTCAATCGGAAGTTGCCTCACACGTTGTATATGAAAAAATCATGAACAACAAGAAGGCAAAGAATATTTGCGTTAAAAAATAGAAATGTAAAAAGCTAATTGCTTGTTAATTTAGCAAATACATATAAAAATGTAATTGTAAGGAGGTAGGAATATGCAATTAGGTCAAGCGATTGCACAAATCAGAAAGGAACGAGGGCTGACACAAGAAGCTTTTGCAAAAATGTATAATGTAACAAGGCAAACGGTTTCAAATTGGGAGAACGAAAAGAGCTATCCAGATTTGTCTACATTAGTAAAAATTAGTGATGAGTTCAATGTTTCTCTTGACATTTTATTGAAAGGAGATTTTCGTATGGTAAAAGATATTGATAAGAAGATAAAAAAACAGCCATTCTATATAGGAATTATAATCGGTTTAGTCATTATTGTTGTTGCTTTATTTTCCTTTATTTATGCCAATGACAAAAGGCTTAGTGATACTACAAAAGACTATGCAGATTTGATGTTAAATTCTGCGGTATCAATAGAGATACATGACTCTCAAAGCGACAAGCTGATAGCAAAATATGGAGATAAAAGTAGTATAGATAAGGTCAATGCTATTTTAGATATCGAGAACTGGGAAAAAGTAGAGAATATAGATAAAAACATCAATCCTATATACACCTTAGAGTTATATTATGATACTACGAAGCAAGATGCAAATGATGATATAAAAGAGATTACCATTTACAGTAATGGAGAATATGTTTCATTTTTTACTACTTCACCAGGAGGAGTTAAACAAAACTATAAAACTAATATTGATATTGCGGAATTAATAGACAAATAATATCTTAGATAAATTCCAATTTGACGGAGTAATGGATATGAAAATACGAGAAGTGAATGAGAATAAAAAGCAGTTTATATCCTTATTGCTATTAGCTGATGAGCAGGGAAATATGATTGATCGCTATCTTGAAAAAGGTACTATGTATGCACTTGAAGATGGTAATGTAAAAGCTGAATGTGTTG
>NZ_JBBMEX010000016.1:0-54364 GCF_040096355.1 Maccoyibacter intestinihominis | reverse complement strand
CATCTTTCGATGCTGTTCTTTGAATTATTCTCTCTGAATCTTTCAAGGTTATTTCACTGTTCAGTTATCAAGGTTCTCTGTCCTGCTGTCTTACGCGACAACTTCTATATCCTATCACAGCTTTCTGCGTTTGTCAACAGGTTTTTTCATAAAAAAAACAATTTTTTAGAAAACCGAGCGGAGAAGGAGGGATTCGAACCCTCGCGCCGGTTACCCGACCTATACCCTTAGCAGGGGCACCTCTTCGGCCAACTTGAGTACTTCTCCGAATTTACATTTTCCAATGATAAAATTGTTTTCTTTTGCGTTTTGATGACGCATAGGTTATTGTACTAAAGGAACTTCTATTTGTCAATCCTATTTTGTATATTTTTTTACATTTTTTTCTTGCTGCCTTTTTTACAGTTTTTATGTTTTTATTCTTATTTAGTAATATCCTGTTTTTTCCAAAATATACGGCTTATCTTAATTTTAATGTACAATACTCCTGGATAGCTGTTTCATACAGATTATTTCCGTCTGAATCTATGACTACGATTACCGGAAAATCTTTGACCTGCAGTTTTCGGATTGCCTCTGCCCCTAAATCCTCATAGCAGACAATCTCTGATTCTGTGATACATTTTGACAAAAGTGCTCCTGCCCCACCGATTGCTGCAAAGTAGACTGCATGATTTCTTTTCATGGCTTCTATGACTTCTTTTGTCCTCTTTCCTTTTCCTATCATTGCTTTTTGTCCAAGGTCTAAAAGCGTCGGTGCATATTTGTCCATCCGGCTTGCTGTTGTCGGTCCGGCAGAACCGATTGGCCGTCCCTCTCTTGCAGGTGATGGTCCCATATAGTATATGGTAGCGTTTTCTATTTCGATAGGAAGCTGCTCCCCCCGGTCTAAGGCTTCTATCATCCTTTTATGTGCTGCATCTCTTGCAACATAGATAGTTCCGGTTATATAAACATAATCTCCTGCTTTTAAATCTTTTGTTATTTCTTCTGTGATCGGTGTTGTTATTCTTTTATCCATCTTCAACCTCTTCTCTGATTATTTTTCTTCTATAATATATACTAAACTGGATTCTCAGATTTGTTAGATTTCTCTTACGACATGACGGTTTACATGGCAGCAGATATTTACAGCTACCGGCAGTCCTGCAATATGTGTCGGATAGGTATTGATGTTGACAGCTAAAGCGGTTGTTGTTCCTCCCAGTCCGCCCGGTCCGATTCCAAGACTGTTGATCTTTTCTAACATTTCTTTTTCTAATTCTCTGACATATGGAATTTCGGAAGGCTCTTCTAAATTTCTGGTAAGAGCTTTTTTTGCAAGAATTGCACTTTTTTCAAATGTTCCACCGATTCCGACTCCTATAACCATTGGAGGACAGGCATTTGGTCCGGCATCTTTTACTGCTGTTAAAATTGCATTTTTTACGCCTTCAATCCCATCTGCCGGCTTTAACATAAAGATACGACTCATGTTTTCGCTTCCAAATCCTTTTGGTGCAACGGTTATTTTGATTTTTTCTCCCGGAACGATATTGTAATGAATGATGGCAGGGGTATTGTCTTTTGTGTTGACACGTTCAATCGGATCTTTTACAACGGATTTTCTAAGATATCCTTCTGTGTATCCCTGACGGACTCCTTCGTGGATAGCTTCTTCCAGTTGTCCACCCGTGAAATGAATTTCCTGTCCGATATCCACAAATACAACTGCCATTCCGGTATCCTGACAGATCGGTATTTTTTCACTGTCTGCTATCACTAAGTTTTCCTGAAGCTGATTCAGTATTTTTGTTCCAAGTTCGGATTTTTCTTCTTCTGCTGCTTTTTTCATGGCTTTGTCCATATCCGGGGACAGGGTATAGTTTGCTTCGATACACATTTCTTTGATGTTTTCTGTGATTTCTTTTACATTAACTTCTCTTATCATCTGATTTTCCTCTTTTTTCTATATATGTTTTTAATCTTTGAAGTGTCTCGTTATGGTTGTCAGAGGTCATTTTCGGGAATGCTTTCATCAAACGGTTATGTCCATTGATCTTTTCTTCTAACATATTCCGGTACTGTTCTTTCAGACGCTCTATTTCCATTCTGCCTTCGATCTTGCGGACTTCTGCTCCTAATCTGATATTTTCTTTCTTTTCCGCTATCTTTACGATCTGCTCTTCATGCTCTTCCTCAAATTTTTCTTTTTTCTCAAGAGCTTCTGTTACGTTTTCGTAGATATTTTCGCCAACCTCATCGGACAGATGATGGATTCTCTGGGCTATTTCGTTCATCCGTTTTAACCGTTCATTAAATTTCATTATGGTCGCAACGGTAATTCCGCAGTCTATTGCAAAAAATACAAGCACTACAGTTAAGATGATAACTCCTATCAGAAACGGAACGATTTTTATGATACCATAAATGATCGGATGCAGGATCAATACGATAAAGGTGCAGGCAAATCCCCAGAATAGTGAGAATTTTAAACATATGTATCCTTTGATGTTGTATGGTTTATCGGAATAATCCCACCATTTGTTGTGGAATACTTTTTCTAATAAGTAGCCTGTAATGTATTCAATGACTGAGGTCAGTATCACGGAACCGATATACAGGATCAATAAATTTTCTTTCAGCGGCGTTAATACTACGATGACCAATGAGATTCCGAATCCGTAGATCGGACAATATGGTCCATTTAAAAATCCGCGGTTTACAAATTTTCCGGTATCTAATGCAGCATATGCTACTTCGGAACACCAGCCGATCACTGCATATACGATAAATATCCATAATACTTCATAGATTGTCTGTGGCATAATTTCTCCTTTTTATAAATTTTTATAAAAAAATATATTTCTTTTAAATTCAAAAAGTTCCCGCTTTTCAAGCAGGAACTTTTTTATGTTACTCTTCCTTTGGAACTTCCTCGGAAACTTCCTTATTTTCTTCTGAATATTCCTCTTCTGCGGACTCTTCTTCATTCTGATTCTCTATTATGGATTTATCTTCTCTTACTTTTGCCATACTTGCAACCGTAACACCTTCATCCAGATTCATCAGTTTGACACCGGAAGTTACTCTTCCAAGAAGTGCTGTGCCTTCTACGGAAATACGAATGATGATTCCCTCTGTTGTGATCAGGAGAACTTCATTGTCTTTGTTTACTGCTTTTGCTCCGATAATATTTCCTGTTTTATCTGTGATCTTGTAACATTTTACACCTTTTCCACCACGATTTTGTGCCGTAAATTCGGAAATCAGTGTACATTTTCCAAGACCTTTTTCAGAAACGATCATCAAAGAATCGCCCTGCGTATGAAGCTGCATTGCTACTACTTCATCTCCGGCTGTTAAGTTCATTCCGATCACGCCCATGGAGGTACGTCCCGTTTTTCTGACATCTGTCTCATGGAAACGGATACACTGTCCATATTTTGTAACCATCAGGATATCTTTCCGGTTATCCGTGATCTTAACTTCTATCAATTCATCTTCTTCACGCAGATTGATTGCAGCAAGTCCTGTCTTTCTGACATTTGCATATTCTACGATGGAAGTCTTTTTTACGATTCCGTTCTTAGTTGCCATGAAGAGATATTCGTCTTCTTTGTATTCTTTTATCGGAATCACCGCTGATATTTTTTCACCCGGCTGGAGCTGAAGGATGTTGATAATTGCTGTTCCTCTCGATGTCCGGCTTGCTTCCGGTATCTCATATGTTTTGATACGATATACTTTTCCGGTATTGGTAAAAAACATCAGGTAATGATGTGTCGTTGTCATAAACAGATCTTCGATGTAATCATCATCTATGGTATCCATACCTTTGATTCCTCTTCCACCGCGATTCTGGCTCTTGAAGTTGTTGACACTCATCCGTTTGATGTAACCAAGGTTTGTCATGGTTACTACGGTATTTTCTAATGGAATTAAATCTTCCATGGAAATATCATATTCATCAAATCCGATGCTGGTTCTTCTCTCATCTCCGTATTTATCGGAAATAATCATGATTTCTTCTCTGATGACTCCGAGTAATTTTTTCTCATCTGCTAAAATTGCCTTTAATTCTGCAATTTTTTCCATGAGTTCTTTATACTCTGTCTCTAATTTTTCTCTTTCTAATCCTGTCAGTGCACGCAGACGCATATCTACGATTGCCTGTGCCTGTACATCGGTCAGCCCGAATCTTTCGACTAAACGCTCTTTTGCCTCCTGTGTGGTACGGCTGGAGCGGATGATCTGAATGACTTCATCGATATTATCAAGTGCGATCAGCAATCCCTGTAAGATATGTGCACGTTCTTCGGCTTTATTTAATTCATATTTTGTTCTTCTTGTCACTACATCCTTCTGATGAAGAAGGTAATAGTTGAGCATTTCACTCAGATTTAAGACTTTTGGTTCATTGTTGACAAGTGCTAACATGATGACTCCAAAAGTATCCTGTAACTGGGTATGCTTGAACAACTGGTTTAATACTACGTTTGCATTGACATCACGACGCAGCTCGATACAGATTCTCATTCCCTGACGGTTGGACTCATCTCTTAAATCCGTGATTCCATCGATCCGCTTATCGCGTACCATTTCAGCAATCTTTTCTATGAGTCTTGCCTTATTTACCATGTATGGAAGCTCTGTGACTACGATCCTGTTCTTTCCGTTTGCCATAGGCTCGATATTTGTCACGGCACGCACGCGGACTTTTCCACGTCCTGTCCGGTATGCCTGTTCCACTCCGGTGGTTCCAAGGATCATTCCTCCGGTTGGAAAATCAGGACCTTTTACGATATTTAATATTTCTTCTAATTCTGTTTCTCTGTCTTCTAATATCTGATTGTCGATAATTTTTACAACTGCTGCAATGACTTCTTTTAAGTTGTGCGGCGGAATGTTTGTTGCCATTCCTACAGCAATTCCGGTGGTTCCGTTGACTAACAGATTCGGATAACGGGATGGAAGCACTACAGGTTCTTTTTCTGTCTCATCAAAGTTCGGCATGAAGTCTACGGTATCTTTATTGATATCCGCAAGCATCTCCATGGAAATTTTACTCAAACGTGCTTCGGTATAACGCATTGCTGCAGCACCGTCGCCATCCACAGAACCAAAGTTACCATGTCCGTCTACAAGTGGATAACGTGTCGACCATTCCTGTGCCATGTTGACAAGTGCTCCATAAATGGAACTGTCACCATGCGGATGGTATTTACCCATGGTATCTCCGACAATACGCGCACATTTACGATGCGGCTTGTCCGGTCCGTTATTTAATTCGATCATGGAATACAGAACTCTTCTCTGTACCGGTTTTAAACCGTCTCTTACATCAGGCAATGCACGGGAAGCGATAACGCTCATTGCATAGTCTATATAAGAGGTTTCCATTGTTTTTTTCAGGTCTATATCATGAACCTGATCAAATATCTTATCATCCATTTTCTAATAACTCCTCTTGTTATCTATACATCAAGATTCTTTACATATTTTGCATTTGCCTCGATAAATTCACGTCTTGGCTCTACTTTATCTCCCATCAGAGTGGTAAAGGTTAAGTCTATTTCGGAAGATGTCTCATCATCCATGATGACTCTCTTTAAGATTCTCCGCTCCGGATCCATGGTTGTTTCCCATAACTGTTCTGCATCCATTTCTCCTAATCCTTTATAACGCTGGATTTTATTGTTGCCGTCACGTCCGATTTCCGTGAGGATATTGTTTAACTGCTCGTCACTGTATGCATACCAGACTTTTTTATTTTTCTCGATCTTATAAAGAGGCGGCTGTGCTAAATAGACATATCCCTCTTTGATCAAATCCGGCATAAAACGATACAGGAATGTCAAAAGAAGCGTACTGATATGTGCTCCGTCGACATCGGCATCCGTCATGATGATGATCTTGTGATATCTCAGTTTTGATATATCAAAATCTTCATGGATTCCTGTTCCGAATGCTGTGATCATGGCTTTGATTTCTGCATTTCCGTATATTTTATCTAATCTTGCTTTTTCTACGTTTAAGATCTTACCGCGAAGCGGAAGGATTGCCTGTGTTGAACGGCTTCTGGCTGTCTTTGCTGAACCACCGGCGGAATCTCCCTCTACGATATAGATTTCGCAATTCTTTGGATCTTTGTCTGAGCAGTCGGCAAGTTTTCCCGGAAGTGACATGCCTTCTAATGCTGTCTTTCTTCTGGTCAGATCACGGGCTTTTCTTGCTGCTTCTCTTGCCCGCTGCGCAAGCAGCGATTTTTCACAGATTGTTTTGGCAATTGCCGGATTCTGCTCTAAGAAATAAGTAAGCTGCTCGCTGACGATACTGTCTACAGCTCCTCTTGCTTCGCTGTTTCCAAGTTTCTGCTTGGTCTGTCCTTCAAACTGCGGTTCTTCTATCTTGATACTGATGATTGCTGTTAAACCTTCGCGGATATCATCTCCTGAAAGCTGTGCATCACTGTCCTTTAAGATCTTATTATCTCTTGCATAAGCATTAAAGGTTTTTGTTAAAGCATTACGGAATCCGGTCAGATGTGTACCACCTTCCGGCGTAATGATGTTATTTACAAAACTGTAAGAAGCATCGTTGTAGGAGTCATTATGCTGCATTGCCACTTCTACATAGACGTTATCCTTTGTTCCCTCACAATAGATGACCTCAGGATAAAGTGATTCTTTACTCTTATTCAGATAAGTTACAAATTCTTTGATTCCTCCGGCATAGTGGAAATCATGTTCCCTGACAGGATCTTCTCTTAAATCTTTTAGGATGATACGAAGTCCCTTTGTTAAAAATGCCGTCTCGCGAAGTCGCTGTTTTAAGGTATCATAATCATAAACTGTTTCTTCAAAGATATCCGGGTCCGGATGGAATGTAACTTTTGTTCCATGCTTATCTTCTTCACAGGTTCCGATCACTTTTACGTCTTCATCCGGTTTTCCGATATGATAACTCTGGAAGTAAATTTTTCCCTCTTTATAAACTTCTACACAGAGCGTTGTGGATAACGCATTTACTACCGATGCACCTACTCCATGAAGTCCTCCGGATACTTTGTATCCTCCGCCGCCGAATTTTCCTCCGGCATGTAATACGGTATATACGACTTCAAGTGCTGATTTTCCTGCTTTGTGATTGATATCTACCGGTATTCCCCTACCATCATCTTCGACTGTAATGGAATTATCTTCGTTGATCGTTACTTCTATTTTGTCACAGTATCCTGCTAAGGCTTCATCGACCGCATTATCTACAATCTCATACACTAAATGATGAAGTCCTCTGGACGAGGTACTTCCAATGTACATACCCGGTCTTTTGCGGACTGCTTCGAGTCCCTCTAAAATTTGTATTTGGTCTGCTCCGTATTCAGTGCTCATTGAAATCCTCCTGTTCACATGCAAAAATACTGCCATCTATTACTTTAAATACCTTGTTTATTTCAAATCGGTTACGAATAAATTCATCCAGTCCTGTACAAGTTATAATTGTCTGGATGTCATGGATGCTGTTCAGCAGATAATTCTGTCTGTTGCTGTCAAGTTCTGATAATACATCATCCAGTAAAAGAACCGGTGTCTCATGAATACTTTTTTTCACAAGCTCTATCTCTGCTAATTTTAAAGAAAGCGCACTCGTTCTCTGCTGCCCCTGGGAACCATATTTACGGATATCTATTCCCGATACATCAAATAACATATCATCCCGATGTGGTCCTACCGAAGTCTGGCAGTAACGCAGGTCTTTTTCTTTTGCACGGTTCAGCTCGTCCTGAAAAAATGCATCATCTATATTTGGTTCGTATTTTAGTATTAATGTTTCTTTACTTCCTGAAATATTTCTATGAAGTTCATAGACGATTTCGTTTAACTCGTCTATAAATGTCTTTCTTCGTCTGATTATCCGCCTGCCGTATTCCAGTAACTGTTCATCCCAGATAGGAAGTGTCTCTTTTAAGTCAGGACGATAGATCATGTCTTTTAGAAGTTTGTTCCTCTGATTTAAGATCTTATTATATTTTGCTAAATCAGAAAGATATATTTTATCTAACTGACAAAGTTCGGAATCTAAGAATCTTCTACGCTCGGAAGGACCGTTTTTGATGATGTTTAAGTCCTCCGGTGAAAAAAGTACAATGTTTAATATTCCAAACAGTTCGCTTGCCTTTTTCAAAGGAATCTTATTTACGGCAATCCCCTTTGTCTTATGGCGTTTCATATGGATGTCTATCTGATACTCCATATTTTTCTTTTCCACAACTGTCTTAATATGGGATTCCTCCATCCCAAACCGGATCATCTCTTTGTCTTTGCTTCCTCTGTGTGACTTTGTTGTCCCGCTGACACAGACTGCTTCTAAGACATTTGTTTTTCCCTGTGCATTGTCGCCATATAAAATATTGGTTCCATTGTCAAACTGAAGATTAAGATTCTCATAATTGCGAAACTGGTTCAACTCTATGGATTTTATAAACATGTCTCTACTTGAAAAGATTCTCCTTCGTAAGTTACTACATCTTTGTCGTGGAGTTTTTTTCCACGCTGATACTCGGTCTCACCGTTGACTTTTACAAGCCCGTCCTGTATGACCATCTTTGCATCAACGCCGGAACCCACCAGACCTGCTAACTTCAACGCCTGTCCGAGTCTTATATATTCATCTTTTATTCTTATTGTTTCCATCTGTTCACAGGCTCCTTAATTTGCAACATTGTTAAAGTTGACTGGAAGAATCAGATAAATATAACTTCCCTGGTCATCTTTGATAAAGCAAGGTGCTTTCGGATTTACCATGTAAAGTGTCACTTCCTCATCGTCAATTACACGAAGTGCATCTATGAAGAATTTTGGATTAAATCCGATCAGAATGTCTTTTCCTTCTTTTTCGATATCAATATCTTCATTCATGGAACCGATAAAGGACTGGATCTTTAATTCCATATTTCCTTCCGTTACATTCATGATGATCGGTTTTTTATCTCCCTCTTTTACTAAAAGGGTTGCACGGTCGATACAGCTTAATAATTCTCTTTTATTGATCTTGATCTTTGTCTCATAATCGGAAGAGAGCATCTGCTCAATTCTTAAATATTCACCTTCGATCAGTCTCGATACTACGGTTGTCCGGTTAAATTCAAACACAATGTGGTTGCCTGTCAGGAAGATATCCACATTTTCATCGGTTGTTCCAGGGATAATCTTGCTGATCTCCTGTAAAGTCTTTCCCGGTACAACGACTTTTTTATAATCGTAGCTGCTGTTTAACTGTATATTTCTGATAGACACACGGTGTCCGTCTAAGGATACCACCTTAAGCTGGTTTTCATTGATCTCAAACAATTCTCCGGTCATCAGTTTATTGTTGTCATTGTCTGAAATAGAAAAGATGGTCTGACGAATGACTTCTTTTAAGGTAAACTGAGACATAGTGATCGGTTCTTTTCTTTCTATATATGGGATATAGGAAAAATCTTCTCCTGATTTACCAACAATATTGAACTTTGCTTTTTCACAGGTAATGGTTGTCTTAAAGCTGTCGTCCGTTTCGATCACAACATCATTATCCGGAAGTTTTCTTACGATATCGGAAAAGATCTTTGCATCTAACGCAATGATTCCGTTTTCTTCTATAGTACCGTCTATTACAGTCTCAATTCCAAGTTCCATATCATTTGCAGTTAATTTAATTTCATTTGAAGAAGCATCTATTAAAATGCATTCTAATATTGCCATCGTAGTTCTGGTAGGAACTGCTTTTGATACAGTATTAACACCATACAATAAATTCGATTTGGAACAGATTAATTTCATTTTGTGAATAACTCCTTCCTGCCTATAAATATATAATATAATTTAATAATTAAAAGTCTTCTTCGTAGAGGGTGTTAATAAGTGAATAACTCTCTAAGGCTTGAAAAATCAAGGGCTTAAAGAAAATTATGAACTTCATAACCCTGTGAAAACTCTGTAGATTCCAACCGGATGATTTGTGAATAACTTAATTCGGGTTGATCTTTTTCTTTATGGTATCGATGGAATTGTGGATATTTTCGTTCGATTCGTACTCATCCGTAATCTTATTAATTCCATGGATAATGGTAGAGTGGTCTCTGCCTCCTAAAAGAGAACCGATACTATCTAAGGATGCATCCGTCATATTCTTAGACAGGTACATGGCAATCTGTCTTGGCTTTGCAATATCGTTACTTCTGCTTTTGGATTTGATCTGGTCTAAGGTAATTCCAAAATGTTCGCAGACAACATCAATGATAAGCTGTGGTGTGATCTCCTTTGGCTTATCCGGTGAAATGATGTTTTGTAATTCTTCAATTGCAACTTCCATGGTAATCTGCTTGTGTTCTAAGTTAGAGTATGCCAGTAATTTATTTAAGGCACCTTCCAGCTCACGGATATTGGATTTGATATTGGTTGCAATGTAATCTAAGATTTCATCATCCAATTCAAAGTCATCCATATCTTTTTTTCTTCTTAAAATAGCCATTCTCGTCTCATAGTCCGGAGAACCGATATCGGTGATCAGTCCCCATTCAAAACGAGAGCGGATACGTTCTTCGAGTGTTTCCATATCCTTCGGTGGCTTATCGGAAGATATGATAATTGCCTTTTTTGCCATATGAAGCTCGTTGAAAGTGTGGAAAAACTCTTCCTGTGTACTTTCCTTACCTATAATAAACTGGATATCGTCGATCAACAGTACGTCGATATTTCTGTATTTATCACGGAACTTATTCATCGAGGAATTGTTTCCGTTACGAATAGAGTCGATCAATTCATTTGTAAATATCTCAGAAGATACATAAAGAACCTTCATGCTCGGATTGTTCGTCTGGATAAAGTGAGCAATGGAATGCATCAGGTGGGTCTTGCCAAGTCCGACTCCTCCATATAAGAAGAGAGGGTTGTACACCTCGCCCGGAGATTCTGCTACAGCTAAAGATGCTGCATATGCTAACTTATTGTTATTTCCAACGACAAATGTATCAAAAGTATAATTTGGATTTAAGGCAGAACCGGTTCCTCCACTTTCTGTCATCCCGATATTTTTTGCTTTATAAGGTTTGATTTTCTTTGTCTGTTCCGGAAGAATAAACTCAATCTCATAATCGGTTCCGGTAATCTCTGCAACCGACACACGAATCGGGAGCAGGAATTTCTTGGTGATATAACTAAGTCCAATCTGCTCGTCCGGTACTAAGATATATAATTTGTTATTCTCTACAGCAAAGACAGAGAGAGGTTTTAACCATGTATTGAAAGAAACTTCGGAAATCTCATGTTCTTCTTTTACCGTATTTAAGATTTCATCCCATTTTTCAATAATCTGTTCTATTTGTTCCATATAAATCTCCAATAACTTTTTAGTCTGTGGATTTTATTATGTATATAATAGGAAATAAGTCTGTCCTAAAAAAATCCACACTTACTATAATAAACTATATCGCCTAAATAATCAATGAAAAAAATGGAGGCGTATAGGGGATAGCAGGGAACGTTATAAACGTCTTATACAGTTTATATCCACATTTTATAGACAGGTTTTCAACATGTGGATATTCATTGGATAAAAAGTGAATAACTATATCTTGTGGGTATGAGTTTCTTCCTTATATATATAGTAGGTAAAAATTTCTAATTATAAAAAAATGCCGTAATAGCTTGACTTAGAGCACATTTTTGTTATAATTGAAGAGATGTTTTTTAACATAGAGGAGGTGGATACTTATGAAGATGACTTATCAACCAAAAAAGAGACAGAGATCTAAAGTGCATGGTTTTAGAAAAAGAATGAGCACAGCAGGCGGAAGAAAAGTATTGGCTGCAAGAAGATTAAAAGGAAGAAAAAAATTATCAGCATAGGCCACGCTTCGTGGTCTTTCTTCTTATTTTAATTATTTTAAGAGGATATGTGACAATGCAATTTTCGGAGTCATTGAAAAAAAACAGAGATTTTCAAAAGGTGTACAGGCTGGGTAAGTCTTATGCAAACAAATACCTGGTCATGTACATTTTAGAAAATCATACAGAAAGAAACCGTATTGGAATATCAGTTAGTAAAAAAGTAGGAAATAGTGTTATAAGACATCATTTAACAAGATTAATCAGAGAAAGTTACAGATTGCAGGAAGACATGTTCCATAGTGGTTGGGACATTGTAATCATCGCAAGGGCATCGGCAAAAGAGGTTGGGTTTCATCAGATAGAGAGTGCTTTGATGCATCTTGGAGGTCTTCACAAAATAACGAAAAAGAAGATGGAATCATTTTGAAAAAAATTTTAATTACTTTAATTAAATTTTATAGAAAATATTTATCTCCGTTAAAGAAAACAAAATGTCCTTATTATCCGACCTGTTCTACTTATGGTTTAGAAGCAGTGGAAAAGTACGGAGCTTTTAAGGGCGGTGCTTTAGCGGCATGGCGAATATTGAGATGTAATCCTTTTTCAAAAGGTGGATATGATCCTGTTCCATAGCGTAGGAGGTTTTTCATGGATATTATTTTAACACAATATTCAGGTGCAATCCTCGGACCAATCGCAAAGCTGTTAGGCTGGGTAATGAACGGTATTTATATCGTGCTGGATAAAATAGGAATCCAGGATATTGGTCTGACGATCATCATTTTGACAATGATCATTTACCTGTGTATGCTTCCGCTGACGATCAAGCAGCAGAAATTTTCAAAGCTGTCACAGAAGATGCAGCCGGAGCTTCAGGCAATTCAGAAGAAGTATAAGAATAAAACAGATGCTGTTTCAAGACAGAAGATGGGTGAAGAGACTCAGGAAGTGTATAACAAATACGGAGTATCACCTTCGGGAACCTGTTTACAGTTATTCATTACATTCCCGATCCTGTTAGCATTATATCGTGTAATCATTAACGTACCGGCTTATGTAAACGGTGTAAAAGGTGTATTTTCAAATCTGGTCAATGCAATTTATACGACGGATGGATTTGATAAAATTTTAACAGATTATGTGGATGCCGGAAAAATTAACAATCTTACATCCAAGATGGTTGATTTTTCTGCAAAGGACACAACGGCTGTAAAGAATAATATCGTAGATGTTCTTTATAAAATGCCTTCTGACGGATGGAACTTTTTACAGGACAAATTCGGTTCTTTAACAGATCTGATCCAGACAACACATGATCAGGTAGAGCCAATGGTTACCTTTTTAGGTTTAAATATTGCGGATTCACCATTATCCACAATTAAGTCCAGTTTTGCATCCCATTCATGGCTGATGTTGATCGGAGCTTTATTGATCCCGATTATCTCTTATGTAACACAGGTGATTAACATTAAGATGATGCCTCAGCCACAGCAGACACAGACAGGTGATTCTAGTACCGATGCAATGGCAGCTCAGATGAAAACAATGAATATCATTATGCCGTTGTTCTCATTTGTTATGTGTTTTACGGTTCCTGTAGGTCTTGGTATTTACTGGATTTCAGCCGCAGTATTTCGTGCAGTACAGCAGTTCTTCATCAATAAACATATGGAAAAAATTGATTTAAATGACATTATTGCCAAGAATCAGGAAAAGATGAAGAAGAAACGTGAAAAACTCGGAATTTCTGAGGAAGACATGAAGAAAGCTGCTAAGATCAAAACAAAGAATATCAGTTATGAGGCTTCTTCAAAAGAAAAAGAAGAGAAGTTAAAAGAAGCTGATGAGAAGAAGAAACATGTAAAAGCAGACAGTATGGCAGCGAAAGCAAATTTAGTTCGCGAATTTAACGAAGGTAAAAGGCAGGAAAAATAGGGGGCAGGATTCATGGAATTTATGAAATTTACAGGAAAAACAGAGGAAGATGCTCTTACAGAAGCAAAGATTGCTCTCGGTGCTACAACCGATGAAATTGAATATGAAGTCCTTGAAAAAGGAACCAGCGGTTTTCTTGGAATTGGAAGCAAGCCGGCAGTGATTCAGGCTCGTAAAAAATCTTCTGTAGAAGATTATGCAAGAGAATTCTTAAATAATGTATTTGCGGCAATGAAATTAGAAGTGGAGATATTGATCAAAGTCAATGATTCCGACCGTGTGATCGAGATTGAATTAAAGGGCGATGACATGGGAATTCTGATCGGAAAACGCGGACAGACACTGGATTCTTTACAGCAGCTTACAAATCTTGCAGTAAATAAAAAATCTGATGTTTACTATCGTGTAAAGATGGATACAGAGGATTACAGAAAGCGTAGAAAAGAAACTCTTGAAAACTTAGCAAAGAATATTGCTTATAAAGTAAAGAGAACAAAACATCCGGTTTCTTTAGAGCCAATGAATCCTTTTGAGAGAAGAGTTATTCATTCTGCTTTGCAGAATGACAGATATGTAACAACACACAGTGAAGGGGAAGAACCTTACAGACATGTAGTTGTTACTTTGAAAAAATAACGATGATACATAGAGAGTGTTCTAAAGAACACTCTCTTTTGTACTAATTGATTTGTATGATAACCTAAGGATAAAAATTTTTTGTTTTTATGTTATGACACAAAGCGTACTTAAAGGAGTATGAAATTATGAAAACAGATACAATTGCAGCAATTGCCACAGCAATGACAAATTCAGGGATCGGTATTATCAGGATCAGTGGTGAAGATGCTTTTACGGTGATTGACAGGATCTATCAGTCGAAGAATGGTAAGAAAAAGTTATCAGAAGAAAAAAGCCATACCGTGCATTATGGATATATTGTGGATGATACAAAGGAAAATAAGATCATTGATGAAGTAATGGTTTTGATCATGCGTGCCCCAAATACTTATACCAGGGAAGATACGGTTGAGATTGACTGTCATGGCGGCGTACTTGTTATGCAAAAAATCTTAGATACTGTGGTTTGCCATGGAGCAAGACCTGCAGAACCGGGAGAGTTTACAAAACGTGCATTTTTAAATGGAAGGATTGATCTGACACAGGCGGAATCAGTTATGGATGTCATTTCTTCTAAAAATGAATTTGCATTAAAGAGTTCAATTTCCCAGCTTCAGGGTTCTTTGCAAAAAGAGATCAAAGAGCTGCGGGAAAAGATCATTTATGAGATTGCTTTTATTGAATCTGCTTTGGATGATCCTGAACATATCAATATTGATGGGTATGGGCAGAAATTAAAAACAGTAGCAGAAGAGTGTAAAGAAAGAATTGAACATCTCCTAGATACCGCCGACAATGGAAAAATTTTAAAAGAAGGAATTGATACGGTCATTGTAGGAAAGCCGAATGCAGGAAAGTCTTCTTTGATGAATGTTCTTTTGAAAAAAGAGAGGGCAATTGTTACGGATATTGCCGGAACAACGAGAGATGTCTTAGAAGAGCAGATGAACCTGAATGGGATCACTCTTAATATTATTGATACTGCCGGAATCCGTGATACGGAAGATATAGTAGAAAAAATAGGAGTAGATAAGGCAAAAGATTATTTAGTAAATGCTGATTTAATAATTTATGTTGTAGATTCGTCCACTCCGTTAGATGAAAATGATGAAAAGATCATGGAGATGATAAAGGATCGTACAGCTCTTGTACTTTTGAATAAATCTGATTTAGATACGGTAACGACGGAAGAGATGATCGCTTCTCATTTAGACCAGAAGATCATTAAAGTATCGATGAAAGAGAATCAGGGAGTCGATGAATTAGAAAATGCGATCAAAGAATTATTTTTCCATGGAAAAGTAGAGTTGAATGATGAGGTCTACATTACAAATGCGAGACATAAGGCAGCTTTAAGTAATGCAAAGGACAGCCTGAATATGGTGCTTGACAGTATTGCGATGGAGATGCCGGAAGATTTTTACTCGATTGATCTGATGAACACTTATGAAGAACTTGGAAATATTTTAGGGGAATCTTTAGGAGAAGATTTGGTCAATGAGATATTTTCAAAATTTTGTACCGGAAAGTAGGAAAGAAGGATTGTTATGGATTTTGTAAAGGAAAACTATGATGTAGTGGTAGTTGGTGCAGGACATGCCGGATGTGAGGCAGCACTTGCCTGTGCAAGACTTGGACTTGAAACAATTTTATTTACGATCAGTGTGGACAGTATTGCAATGATGCCTTGTAACCCGAATATCGGGGGAAGTTCCAAGGGGCATCTGGTCCGTGAGATCGATGCACTCGGTGGAGAGATGGGAAAAAATATTGATAAGACTTTTATTCAGTCAAAGATGCTGAACCGTTCTAAAGGACCGGCAGTACATTCTCTTCGGGCCCAGGCAGATAAGGCTGCTTACAGTATGGAAATGCGAAAAACTTTGCAGGATACCGAACATCTTACGATCCGTCAGGCAGAGGTTGCCGAAATTATAACCGATGAAGAAAATCATATTACCGGAGTTAAAACTTTTTCCGGTGCGACTTATGAATGTAAAGCTGCGGTTCTCTGTACCGGAACTTACTTAAATGCACGTTGTCTCTATGGAGATGTCATCAATTATACAGGACCGAATGGTTTACAGGCTGCAACGCACCTTACGGATTCTTTAAAAGAACATGGAGTAGAAATGTTCCGCTTTAAAACCGGTACTCCGGCAAGAATGGATAAACGTTCTCTTGACTTTTCTAAGATGATTGAGCAAAAAGGAGACGAGAGGATTGTACCGTTTTCTTTTACAACAAATCCGGAGGATGTTCAGATTGAACAGGTTTCCTGCTGGCTGACTTATACAAATGAAGAGACTCATAAAATTATTCGTGAAAATCTAGACCGGTCACCAATGTATTCCGGTGTGATCGAGGGAACAGGACCAAGATACTGTCCTTCGATAGAAGATAAGGTTGTAAAATTTGCAGATAAGAACAGACATCAGATATTTATTGAGCCGGAAGGTTTGAATACCAATGAAATGTATGTCGGAGGAATGTCAAGTTCTCTTCCGGAAGATGTACAGTATCGGATGTACCGGACTTTACCGGGAATGGAAAATGCAAAGATTGTCAGAAATGCCTATGCAATTGAATACGATTGTATCAATCCAAATCAGTTATATCCAAGTCTGGAGTTTAAGAAAATAAAAGGACTTTTCAGTGGTGGTCAGTTCAATGGAAGCAGTGGCTATGAAGAGGCTGCAGCGCAGGGATTGGTTGCCGGAATCAATGCAGCAATGTCAGTTTTGTTAAAGGAACCTTTAATTTTAGACCGTTCAGAATCCTATATCGGAGTATTGATCGATGATCTGGTGACAAAAGAAAACCATGAACCTTACCGAATGATGACCTCAAGAGCGGAATATCGCCTCTTATTAAGACAGGACAATGCAGATTTACGTCTTTCTAAAAAAGGATATCGTGTAGGACTGATTTCTCAGGAAAGATATGACTGGATTTTAGAAAAAGAGAGATTAATTGAAGAAGAGATTGCCCGTGTGGAAAAAGTAAACATTGGAGCAAACAAAAAAGTTCAGGCTTTACTGGAAGAGTATGAGAGTACACCTTTAAATACAGGAACCTCTTTGGCAGAGTTAATCCGAAGACCGGAATTGAATTATGAAGTCTTAGCACCAATTGATGAGGACAGACCGGAGCTTCCGGATGAAGTTGCGGAACAGGTAAACATCAATATTAAATATGATGGATATATTAAACGTCAGATTAAACAGGTTGAAAACTTTAAAAAGTTAGAGGTAAAGAAAATACCGGAAAATTTTGATTACGATGATGTTAACAGCCTTCGCATTGAAGCAAGACAAAAGTTGAAACAGTACCAGCCGGTGAACATCGGACAGGCTTCGAGAATCTCAGGAGTATCACCGGCGGATATTTCCGTGCTTTTAGTTTATATGGAACAGATGCGACAAAAGAACAGCAAAAAGGAATCATAGAATTTATGAAAAAAGAGATTGTGTATTTCAAGGACTCTGCTGCGAAGATGGGAATAGAATTGTCAGATTTGCAATTAGAGCAATTTAATACTTATTATGAGATGTTGGTGGAAAAAAATAAGGTAATGAACCTGACTGCCATTACGGAATTCGAAGAAGTAGTCCAAAAACATTTTTTAGACAGTATCTCTTTAATAAAAGTAGAAAAATTAAATCAAGATATATCAATTATTGATTTAGGCACAGGTGCAGGATTTCCGGGAATCCCATTGAAGATTGCTTTTCCTGAATTAGAAATCTGTCTTGCAGATTCTTTGAATAAAAGAGTTCTTTTTCTAAATGAAGTCATAGAAGAACTGGAATTGAAAAAAATATCTGCAGTACATGGAAGGGCAGAAGAGCTTGCAAGACAAAAAGGATATCGTGAACAATTTGACCTATGCGTGTCTCGTGCCGTGGCAAATTTATCAACTTTAAGTGAATACTGTCTGCCGTTTGTAAAAGTAGGTGGAAAGTTTATCTCCTATAAGGCAAATGAAGTGGAAGAAGAGACAAAGCAGGCAGAACATGCTTTAGAAGTGTTAGGTGGGGCATGTGTGGATATCCAGAAATTTCAATTACCTGATTCAGAGATGAACCGTGCATTTGTTATTATCGAAAAGAAAAAAAGGACACCTGCAACTTATCCAAGAAAAGCAGGAACACCATCGAAGAAACCTTTATGATAATGAAAATAATAAGATAAGAATACCGACCTTGAAAGTTAGAATAGATCTAACAATCAGAGGTCGGTATTTTTAAGTTAAGAGATTACTGGTTATTTAAGAAAACCTGAAGAATCTCATTTACTTTATCCGGTGTCTCTAACTGAGGCAGATACTTGGAATTGGATAAGTAAGCTGTTTCAATATTGTGATTACATTCTGTATACTCGTCTAAAATCTCTACGGAGTGAGGACGTTCTCTGCTTCCGATAATGCAAATCTTATTTTCAATATTTTTTAAAGCATGAGTAATACTGATGTTTGTATAGTCACTGATGATACTTGCATAGAGATATCTGCCGGCACCTTCACCTAAATGTGCAGCTTCAAAATAGACATCCTGTGCCTTGGTAGAAATCAGTTGTTTCTTATAATAATATTTTTCACGGAACATCCGGTTGATCTTTAATTCGTGTACCGTTGTATTATATAAGAAGGTTCCGATGACAGGAAAATCAAGCAGGAACTTTGCAACATTTTTCTTCTTATCAGGAGTTCTGTTTAATACACTCATTTTTTCTGGATTGATCAAAATGATTTTTTTGAAAAGATTCTTTTCCATATTACATGCCATCACAGTAAAAGAAACAGAACTTCCGGTTGCTACAACATCTGTCTTTTCTTTAATAACATCTTTGATAAAATTATCAATTAACTGTACATACAGATAATTGGTATAGGTAATATTTGGTTTATCACTTCGTCCACATCCAAGAAGGTCAATGGTATAGACCGTATTTGTTTTTTCGAGTTTCTTCATCATTCTGGACCATTCATAAGAAGAGCTTGCCGGATGAAGATCATGGATCAGTAAAAGCGGTGCACCACTTCCTGTCTTGGTATAGTAAATTCTTCCATGTTTCCAATCATAGTAATGACCCGGATGAGAAGAAAGAATTTCTTTCATACATGCAGTTCTGTTGACAGTTCGGTTCATAAGATGAATTCCTGTTCCGGCTGCTGCTGCAAGAAACAGAAAATGTTTGATGTTTTTCTTCATATATAATGACCCCCTTGTTTTATTATCTAAGTTTATTATAGACGAAATTCTATTTTTATACAATTCAAATTTAAAGAAAAAGATCCGCCTTTTCTTTTGCAAAAAATTAGTATAAAATAAAGATAGTAAATAAATTACAAACATATGTTCTTGAGGTTATTATGTTAAAAGAATTTTTAAAAAATTATCAAAGTGAGCAAGAAGCAAAGAAAAAAATGCTGCAAAATAAGCAGGATGAATTACATATCCGAATCCGTGAGACAACACAATTTATTTTGTATTTAGAAAAAGAAGATGAAAATGATTGTGAACCGTTTACACCCAGAACGATATATCCGCATCATAAAGAAAGAATATCAGATTTAAAATCAGAACAGAAAAGTCTTTTGGGTGAACAGAAAAAAGTAGAAGCAGAATTGAAAGATGTAGATTATCGTTTGACACAGATATCAGATATTATAAAAATTGTGGAGCAGAGTGAGAGTACAGATCAGGTATCGATTCCAAAAGATACTTATGATATGATTATTTCTGAACTGAATCATGCTGTTCAATCTATAGATAAGTGTATGAGATTAATGGATGAAGAAAAGAGTACTAGTAATATGCAGTGCAAAAAAGAGATGAAGTCTGCTTTGGATTGTCTTTATAATGTTATTGGGTTGTTATAGATTGAGTTTTTGAAATAAATATTATGATAAATTTATGTAATGAAGTTTTGAACTTTTTTGATTGGTAATATACAAAGCCGGGTCTATTTTGTTCCGTTGTACGAAAATAAGAAAATCTAAGTCTGCCTGAGTTGGGGTTACTAATTTTCTTCCAAAGTCACAAAAGTAGTCCCGGTTTTGTTCTACTTTGATTACTGGCGGTCATACAAATTCTCTGTAAATAAAGTATTTATTATTATGTGCAAAACCAGCATATGCTCAATATATGTCACCCGTTAATTATGCAAGTATGTAAGTATATTAAGTCGCTTGCATTCACTATATCATAAGTATCACTTACTTAATAATTTCACTGTTCGTCAAGAATAAGAAATTTCTCTTTGATATATTTTTAATTATTAGATTATACGCAAAACCAGCATATGATCAACGTTTGTCGCTTGTTAATTATGCGAGCATATTAACTCACTTGCATTCATTGTGTTATGTACAAAACCATTACATAATAAACGCTTATTACCTATTAATCATGTAAGATGTTAACTCGTTTGCACTTACTACATCACATAAGATAAAAAGTATGAAATAGAAAATGTTTCACGTGAAACATTTTCTATTTTTTTATAAAATTTTTTACAAGATATTGTATTAAAAAAATATAGTAACATCTATAAATTGTGATTTTTAAAGCAAATCAGCAATAATGTTTCACGTGAAACATTTTTTACTATAGAAATAAAAAAGAATAAATGTTATAATGTTCTAGGTATTCTATATTACTGAAAAATGTAGAATTATATCTGTACAAAGTACCAAAATTACATAGATTTACAGGAAAAGTACAGAGGATAAGTGTATAGTAGAAAGGAAAAAACATGGGAAGAATTATTGCAATAGCTAACCAAAAGGGCGGTGTAGGTAAGACAACAACAGCAATTAATCTGTCAGCTTGTCTTGCGGAAGCCGGAAAAAAAGTACTTACGATTGACTTAGATCCACAGGGAAATACAACAAGTGGACTGGGTATTGATAAAGATGAATTAGAAAATACAGTATATGAATTAATGTTGGATGAATGCAGCATTAAGGAAAGTATGAAGAAAACAGATATAGAAAATCTGACAATCATACCGGCAAATGTAAATTTAGCAGGAGCAGAAATAGAGTTACTGGATGTAAAAGAAAAGGAATATGTATTAAAAAATTCTGTAGATTATATCCAGGACGATTTTGATTTTATTATTATTGACTGCCCACCATCCTTGAATATGCTGACGATCAATTCCATGACAACAGCAAATACAATCTTAGTTCCAATCCAATGTGAGTATTATGCGTTGGAAGGTTTGAGCCAGTTAATGCATACGATTCATCTGGTACAGGAAAGATTGAATCCAAATCTGGAGATGGAGGGAGTAGTATTTACTATGTATGATGCCCGCACCAATCTTTCAACTCAGGTTGTAGAAAATGTAAAAAATAACTTAGACACAACTATTTACCAGACAATTATTCCGAGAAACATTCGTCTTGCAGAAGCTCCTTCACACGGACTTCCAATTACATTATATGATTCAAAATCAGCAGGAGCGGAAAGTTATCGTGATCTTGCAAGAGAAGTAATCAATAGAAAGGATGTGTAAGAGATGGCAGCAAAAAAAGGAGGACTTGGCAAAGGTCTGGATTCTCTGATTACAGACAAAGTGAATAAACCGGGGGCTGCAAAAGATGCTTCACTTACACCGACAGAAGATCAGGCAGTTATGGTTCCTATTAATAAGGTAGAACCAAATAAGGAGCAGCCAAGAAAACATTTTAATGAGGATGCACTTTTAGAGTTATCCGAATCCATCAAACAGATGGGAATTATCCAGCCAATCGTAGTTCAGGATCGAAATAGTTATTATGAGATCATTGCAGGAGAAAGAAGATGGAGAGCTGCAAAGCAGGCAGGTTTGAAAAAGATACCTGTTATCATAAAGAACTATACAGAGCAGGAAATTGTAGAGATATCCTTGATTGAAAATATCCAGCGTGAAGACTTAAATCCGATTGAAGAAGCGTTTGCTTATAAGAGATTATTAGAAGAATTCAATCTGAAACAGGATGAGGTAGCGGAGCGTGTGTCTAAGAGCCGTACTGCAGTTACCAACTCTATACGTCTTTTAAAATTAAATGAAAAAGTACAGCAGATGGTCATTGATGATATGATACAAACCGGACACGCAAGAGCACTTCTTGGAATTGAAGATTTAGAAAAACAGTATAATATGGCACAAAAAGTCTTCGATGAAAAACTCTCCGTAAGAGAAACAGAGAAGCTGGTCAAGAAAGTACAGAAGGAAAAAGAAGAAGTAGAAAAAACAAAGATGGATAAACAGCTTGAAATCGTATATCAGGATCTGGAAGAAAAAATGAAACAGATTCTGGGAACAAAAGTATCCATCAATGCAAAAGATGAAAATAAGGGAAAAATCGAGATCGAGTATTATAATAAAGAAGATTTAGACCGATTAATTGACATGATATTAAAATAGAACAGACGTTCTGGAAGGAGAAAATATGATATCTGAATACTTAGGAATTGATTCTGATTATATCGTGATCGGATTGGCAGCACTTGTACTGATACTGATCATCGTAATGATCGTGAATGCAGCAAAAATGCATTCCCTGAAAAAAGCATACAACAATTTTATGACAGGAAAAGATGCGAAAAATTTAGAGGACACCATTTTAAAAAGACTGGATCAGGTAGAGCAGCTGATGGACTCCAATGAGAAAAATGAGAAAAACATCAACCGTATTTTTTCAAACATGAAATATACCTTCCAAAAAGTGGGACTTGTAAAATACGATGCTTTTAACGAAATGGGAGGAAAGCTGAGTTTTTCACTTGCACTCTTAAGTCAGACCAACGATGGATTTATCATCAATGCAATGCATAGCCGTGAAGGATGCTATACATACATCAAAGAAATTATTGATGGAAATTCTGTGATCACTCTTTCCGAGGAAGAGCAGGAAGCATTGGACACGGCATTAAATTCTAATAAAAAATAAAAATTGCAATCTATACCTAGAAAAAAGTAATAACATATAATATAATAAGATTAATTTCAAAAGAAGTGAGGAGGAGTTCTATGCATGATTTTTTAAGAGCAGTTGGATTTAAAAATATAAAAGATCAAAAAGAGTTAGACGAACTTCTCCAGAGCATTGTATCCTCTCCGACAAACTATATGTCAGCGAGAGATTCGGAAGGAAACGAGTACGCAGAATTCACAAAAGAATTTGCGGATTCCATGGGAATTATAGTTCGTGGAGAATTTACTGACCACGACAATTTCAGAATTGAATATTACATTCCGTATTTTTACGGACATGGAATTACTTCACAGGAACAGACAGAAGTACAAAAGCATGCAGAAAAAGAATCTTATGCCGGAATCTGTGATGAGGTTCGTTTAGGTGTGTCCCTAATCTTTTATCTGCAAAATGTAGCGGAGTATTTAAACGAGGAACATTTTCCAAGAATCGTCGGAAGAAGTGTTACACTTTCTGCATTGTCCATCAGCGGTAAGATTATTCTTCCGATGATGAAAAATGAAAAGCAGAAAAAAACGATCCAGAAAAATATGCAGAACCGGAACCACCTGATTGCAGCAGCAAGAGATGGGGATGAGGATGCAATCGAAAATCTGACTTTAGAAGATATGGATACTTATTCCATGTTATCACGCCGGATCGCTTATGAAGATGTTCTGTCTATCGTGGACACCTGTTTTATGCCATATGGTGTAGAGAGTGACCAGTATTCCGTAATAGGAGAAATCCTCGATTACAAAAAGACTGTGAATAAAATAACAGAAGAAGAAATTTACATTATGAAGATTGATACAAATGGTCTGGTTTATGATGTTTGTATTAATAAAGAAGATTTACTTGGAGAGCCTCAGATTGGAAGAAGGTTCAAAGGGAATATTTGGATGCAGGGATGCATCCGCTATATGAACTAAGCTGCCAATATTTTGTTCTCATAGTTAAATGGATATAACAAGTGCCTCCTAAGAGAAAGCCGAGGCATTCCCCAAAGGGAAAAAATGAAAAACAACTTTCAGTTCGAATCTATTCTGAAAAATGTCAAAGGTGACAACAAAGCATTCCCCAAATTGGGGAACGTTCTAATGTTACCAAATCGAAAAAATCTGTAGATTGACAACTCAAAAAAGAGTTGATAATCTTATATATGGCCGAAGGGAAAAATCCCAGAAACCCAGTAAAATCAAGGGTTTACGGCATGTGTCGTCATAGCTCAGCTGGATAGAGCACTCGCCTCCTAAGCGAGGGGTCGGAGGTTCAAATCCTCTTGGCGACGGGCTTCAAAGCGTTCGAAAATGTTAGCTGGATTAGCTGACAGCGAACGCTTTTGTTATTTTCTAATCACGTTCGTGACATGATTTTCCATTCAAAATGATCAATTTCCAGCTAACGCAATCCGATTTTTGTTAGCTGACCGCTAATCAAAATTACCGTTTTGCAAACATGGGTTTTAAGAAGTCCAGCTAACATTTGGGTTCCACTCTGTTGTCACCCCTTATTTGGGGATGTAAATCAGAGAAAAGGCGGGAAAAGAAACAATCTCTCCCAAACCTGCAAACATAAATTAGCTGAAACAGTATTCAATTCTATTAGCTACAGCTAATGGTCAAACAGCAATGTCTGTTTGGAACTTTACTATCTATAAAAGTTCCAGGCAGGCATTTTTTATTTCCTGAATCCTGGAGGAAAGGAGTCAAGATGACTGAGCCAAACAGACAATCAGGAGAAAACGAAGAAAGAATCATAGAAATTGAGATTGAGCGTCTTCGACCGTTCAAAGAGCATCCGTTTCAGGTGAAAGATGATAAGGAAATGTTTCTTCTGCAGGAAAGCATTGAGAAGTATGGAATATTAAATCCGCTGATCGTCAGACCAGTACCGGATGGCTACTATGAGATCATATCCGGCCACAGAAGAAAACATGCTGCGGAGAAACTTGGATACCGTAAAGTACCGGTGATCATCCGGGTATTAAGTGAAGATGATTCCATTTTAAGCATGGTAGATTCCAATCTTCACAGAGAACGGATCAGCTACAGTGAAAAAGCTTTTGCTTACAAATTAAAGAATGACGTATTGAAAAGAAAAAGTGGTCGAAAAAAGAGCCAAGTTGACCACAAAACACCAAGAAAGTGAGCGATAGAGATCATCAGCGAGGATTGTGGTGATAGTCCAAAACAAGTGCAGCGTTATATCTCACTGACAAAACTGATACCGGAAATGCTGCAGAAACTGGATGATGAGATTATTTCTTTTTGTCCGGCTGTAGAGATAGCAGCATTAAGTGAAAAAGAGCAAAAGGAATTGCTTGTAGCAATGGAGTATGCACAGGCGATCCCGTCACTCTCACAGGCACAGAGAATCCGGCAACTGAGTAAAGAAAAACAGTTGTCACTGGAAAAGATGGAAGAAATCACGTGTGAAGTGAAAAAGGGTGAGATCACAAGAGTGGCATTTACAAACGAGCAGTTACACAAGTATTTTCCAAATTCTTATACACCGGCAATGATGAAGTGGGAAATACTGGCATTGTTGAAATTATGGAAAAAAGAATCATGGGAAAGTTAAAGGAGAAAGAAATCATGTGTAAAGTTATATCCGTAGTAAACCAGAAAGGCGGCGTTGGAAAGACCACCACAACCGTAAATGTAGGCATTGGACTGGCACGAGAAGGTAAGAAAGTGTTGCTGATCGACGCGGATCCACAGGGAAGTTTAACAGCAAGTCTTGGATATGAGGAACCGGATGATCTTCGCATTACACTGGCAACGATCATGATGGATGTCATCAATGAAGAAGAAATCTCCTTGAAAGATGGTATCTTACATCACCAGGAAAATGTAGATTTACTTCCGGCAAATATTGAGCTTTCTGCCCTGGAAGTAACGATGGGAAATGTTATGAGCAGAGAAATGATCATGAAGGAATATATCGATGCGATAAGATGCCGATACGATTATATCCTGATCGACTGTATGCCAAGCCTTGGTATGATGACAATCAATGCACTGGTCTCCTCTGATTCCGTGCTGATACCTGTACAGGCCGCATATCTGCCTGTTAAAGGACTTCAGCAGCTGATCAAGACCATTCTCACAGTAAAGAAAAGACTGAACCGGAAACTGGCGATTGAGGGCATTCTCTTGACTATGGTAGATTTCAGAACCAATTACGCAAGAGACATTGCATCGAGAGTACATACAACCTACGGAAGCCAGATTGAAGTATTTGAAAATGTGATCCCGATGTCTGTAAAAGCGGCTGAGACCAGTGCAGAGGGAAAAAGTATTTACATGCACTGTCCGAAAGGAAAAGTTGCCGAGGCATATATGAAATTGACACAGGAGGTTTTGAATAATGAAAAATAGAAGTGGCGAAAAGATTAAACTGGCAAGTATTGATGAACTGCTTGGTGTGGTAAATGAAGAGTCAGCAATGGAGATAGAAATTAGTAAGATCCATCCGTTTAAGAATCATCCGTTCAAGGTGCTGGATGATGAAAAGATGCAGGACCTGGTAGAAAGTGTAAAGATCAATGGAGTACTGACTCCGGTACTGCTACGTATGGATGAAAATGAAGAATATGAAATGGTATCCGGTCACAGAAGAATGCATGCAGCACAGCTTGCAGGACTGACGACAATTCCGGCAATCGTAAGAGAATTATCGGATGATGATGCGGTGATTGCGATGGTGGACGCTAACATTCAGCGAGAGGAACTGTTACCGAGTGAGAAAGCATTTGCATATAAGATGAAAATGGATGCTATGAGAAGAACAGCAGGTCGTCCGACAAAAGAAAATCCCCGACAAAATGTCGGGAATTATGAGACGGCAGATCTCATTGGAAAGGATAATGGAGAAAGTGGACGACAGGTTCAAAGATATATTCGTCTCACGGAATTAATACCAGAACTTTTAGATCTGGTAGATAAGAAAAAGCTCCAATTTACAGTTGCTATTGATATCTCCTACATCGATAAGGAAGTACAGGAATGGATCTACGAATATATCAGCGACACTGGATTTATCAAGCCCAAACAGATTGCAGCACTTAGAAATCAACTGAATGATGGGCCAATTAATCAGATTCAGATGTTATCAATTTTCAATAACTGTGTGATGGCAAAGAAAGTATCCCGGTCTCTCACTTTCTCAGAAAAGAAACTGACAAAGTATTTTCCGGATGATTATACAGCCAAAGATATGGAGCAGGTGATTGAATCATTATTAGAAAAACGGATGCAGGAACAGTCCTGTTAAGGATAGAAAAAGTTAAGAAAACAAAGTCAAAGAAGTTTAAAAAGAGGACTTCTTAGCAGAAAACGAAAGGAGGCAGTTATGGAGAAAAAAATGACATTTAATTATTTTTACGGTACCGAAGCTGATCAGTTCAGCTTCTACCGCATACCAAAAGCATTATTTACAGACAGTTACTTTAAAGATTTATCAAGCGATGCTAAAATTTTATATGGACTGATGTTGGATCGAATGTCTCTTTCCATCAAAAATCAGTGGTTTGACGACAAAAACAGAGCATATATCTACTTTTCCATCGAAGATATCATGGAATTACTGAACTGTGGCAGAAATAAAGCCATCAAATCCATGAGAGAACTGGATGACGAAACAGGAATTGGTCTGATTGAGAAACGCAGGCAGGGATTTGGAAAGGTGAACGTTATCTACGTGAAAACCTTTATGCCTGAGAAAACAGATGAGAAAAAATTTGGAGAGGGATTAGAGAAGTTTAAAAAACAAACTTCTGTGGAAAATGAAGAGCCTGCAGAAGTTTACAATTTAAACTTCATGAAGTCCCAAAATCAAACTTCTAGAAGTCCCGAAAACAAACTTCAAGAAGTTTACATTTCAAACCCTAATAATACTAATCTTAGTGATACTGAAATGAATGATAATAAATCTAATCCTATCATATCTGTGGATGAGAAAAGATTTGATAGCGATAATCGCTCTGAGGATTATCAGGCTTATGAAAACCTTGTCAAAGAGACCATTGATTATGAATCACTGGAAGTAACCCATCATGACGATATGCGACAGGTAGATGAAATCGTGAACCTGATCGTAGAGACTGTGATGTGTAAAAATGACAAAATATTGATTGCCAGCAAGTGGTATCCGGCATCACTGGTGAAGAAAAAATTTCTGATGCTGACCTATTCACATATCGAGTATGTCTTACACTGTATGCGTAGTAACACCACCAAAGTGAAGAACATCAAGAAATATTTATTAGCAGCCCTGTTTAATGCACCGTCAACGATGAACGGGTATTATCAGGCAGAGGTGAACCATGATATGCCAGGACTGGTAAGATAGGAGGTGCACATGTTTATTTTAAAACTTGCTGGGAAGATATTATTACTGCCGGTATGGCTGATCCTTTTTGTGATCGGCCTGGCAGTGAAGATGACAGTACAGACTTATGCGGTTGTCAGAGGAATCCTTGGATTTATATTCACTTTGTTGATTATAGCAACTGCATACTGTTACCATGACTGGGTACAGGTTGCATTCCTGTTTGCGCTGAGTGTTATTCTATATCTGATCCTGTTTGCAGGAGTGTTCGTAGATACTGTACTGGACATGACAAGAGACTGTATTATTGATTTTATTATATCGTGAGGAGGATATGAAAATGAGCGAAAACAATGATTATATTCAGCTACCACCACTTAAAAAAGACACACCAGACGATGTGGTAGCATTTATGTGGGAATACATGAAAGTACCGGAGGATTCAAGAGAAAAAGTTAAGAATCTGCTTAAAGATGCAAATGAAAATGGAGCAAAAATAAGTCATCAGGCACCAACACTGTATGATGTTGTTCCGAAAGAAGAAATTGCTGAATTTGAAGAGCTTATGCGCCAAACCATAGCTGACATTGTATCAGAAGCCAGTAGCGTTGCCTGTTGGGTGTATGTGCAGAAATATGTGAAGCACAAAACCCTAAACGAAATGCTGCAAGAATTGCCAGACGTAGGTCAATTCATCCTAGCTATGGATACCTGGTTTGAAAAACTGATGGAGAAATAATCTAGGAAAATAGTTTAAAGTTTACATGTTATGATCATGTATGAAGTTGGAACAAAATAAAAGAATTGTGCTATAATATTGTTCAAGAAAAAAACTCATTGACATATTTCAATCTATTTAGGAGGATAAACGATCATGTGTACAGCAGCAACTTATAAAACAAAAGATTTTTACTTTGGACGAACCCTCGATTATGAATTCTCTTATGGTGATCAGATAGTAATTACACCACGTAATTATGCGTTTAATTTTCGCCATGTTGGCGATATGAAAAATCATTATGCAATTATTGGAATGGCTCATGTTGCAGAAGATTATCCTTTGTATTATGATGCTATGAATGAAAAAGGAGTGGCAATGGCAGGACTGAATTTTGTCGGAAATGCTGTTTATGCCGCGATTAAGCCAGATGTGGAAAATATTGCACAGTTTGAATTTATTCCGTGGATTTTAAGTCAGTGTTCTTCTTTAGTTGAAGTTCGCGAGCTTCTTGAACGAATTAATATTGTTAATACTCCTTTCAGCGAGCAATTACCATTAGCACAATTACACTGGATCATTTCTGATGAGAATGAGTCAATTACGGTAGAATCTATGTCAGATGGTTTGCATATTTATGACAATCCAGTAGGAGTGCTTACGAATAATCCGCCATTTCCACAGCAGATGTTTCAACTAAATAATTATATGTATTTATCTCCTAAACAGCCCAGAAATACTTTCTGCGAAAATTTGGCTCTTGATGCATATAGTAGAGGTATGGGAGGATTAGGTCTTCCGGGAGATCTCTCATCTTCCTCACGCTTTGTACGTGTAGCTTTTACAAAGGTAAATGCAATTTCAGGTGAATCAGAGGAAGAAAGCGTTAGCCAATTCTTCCACATTCTCGGATCTGTGGATCAGCAACGAGGATGTTGCGAAGTAGCGGATGGAAAATATGAAATCACATTGTATACGTCGTGTTGTAATGTTACAAAAGGTATTTATTATTACAATACTTATGAAAACCATCAGATCAGTGCAGTAGATATGCATGTAGAAAATCTGGATAGTGATAAAATGATTTGTTATCCAGTAATTCAAGGAGAACGAATCAACTATCAAAATAAATAATGTTTTGAAATCAGGGATGGGTAGAAAGGAAAGTTCCATGACAAAAGATGAAGTAAAAAAACTCAGGATGAACAGTCCGGAATCACTACAGTTTTTAAATAATGCTACAAAATTTTATAATTTAATGATGATGTATCGTTGTGCTATTCGGGAGATACAAACTAAACTTGAGGTTTTGGATGATGAATTTTCAGTTGAGAACAATCGAAATCCTATTTCTTTTATAAAAACAAGAATTAAGCAGCCCAATAGTATTTACGATAAACTGCAGAAGATGGGATATGAATTTACAACAGAAAATATACAGACATATCTCAATGATGTAGCAGGCGTTAGAATAGTTTGTGCGTTTATTGACGATATTTATATGATATCAGATTTGATTACCCAACAGGATGATATTAAAGTTATTGAAATAAAAGATTATATAAAAAATCCAAAATCGAATGGTTATCGAAGCTATCATATGATTGTTGAAATACCAGTATTTTTTGCTAAGGGTAAAACACCTATGCGTGTAGAATTACAGATTCGAACCAATGGTATGGATTTCTGGGCAACGTTGGAACATCAGCTTGGTTATAAAAAAGGCATTGAAGAAATGCCTGGATATGAAGAGATCAGTGAAGAATTACTTCATTCTGCAAGAGTTGTCATTGAAGCAGATAATGAAATGCAGAGAATAAAAGACAAAATTGGTATGTTCCACGAAATTTAAGCAGAAATTTGATTGAGTAGAAAGGTTGGAATATATATGAAACAAGATACTTTAGAAGGAAAAGCGAAAACAAAAAACGGAGTAAAACGATTGTGTTTTTCCATAATCTGCATTCTTCTAGAAGTAGTTTTTATTATTACTATTGTAACATGCTTAAATGAATATGCAGAAATCATAAATCTATTTACAAGGATTTTAAGTGGAATTTTAGTTTTGAGATTGTATGCATCAGATAAGACATCTTCCATGAAAATGCCTTGGGTTATATTAATTTTAATTTTCCCAATTATGGGTGTAGGCCTATATTTATTGATTGGTTTGAATGGTGGCACACATAAAATGCGTGAGCGATATGCAGAAATTGATAGCAAATTGTTACCAATGCTTTCCGATAATCAGGAGTGTTTAAGCAGAATAAAAGAAACAATTCCGAAAGCAGGAAATATAGCAAGTTACATACAAAGAAATTCGCAGTATCCAATCTATCAGAATACGGATATTGTGTATTTTGATGAAGCAGTGAAAGGATTAGAGGCACAGCTTAAGGATTTGGAGAAAGCACAGAAGTTTATCTTTATGGAATATCATGCGATAGAAGACGCTGAAGCATGGCATAAGATTCAAGATGTTCTGGAAGAGCGAGTAAAAGCAGGTGTGGAAGTTAGAGTATTCTACGATGATATGGGTTCTATAGGCTTTATTAACACAGATTTTGTGAAAAAGATGGAGGCAATAGGAATTCATTGTCGTGTATTCAATCCGTTTATGCCAGGTTTAAATCTGTTTTTGAACAATCGTGATCATAGAAAAATAACAGTTATTGATGGAAAAGTCGGATTTACAGGTGGATATAATCTAGCAAACGAATATTTTAATTACACACACCCGTATGGACAGTGGAAAGATACAGGTATTCGTTTAGAAGGAGATGCTGTTCAGTCGCTTACGGTGACATTTTTGGAAATGTGGAATGCAGTAAGTGCTAAGGATGCTAATGATCCTGATTTTAGTAAATACCTTTTCCACTATGATTATGCGGCACAGCAAACTGGGTTTGTTCAACCTTATGCAGACAGCCCTATGGATAATGAGCAGGTAGGAGAAGAAGTTTATATCAGTATGATAAATAAAGCTGAAAAATATTGTTGGTTTATGACTCCATATCTAATCATAACAGATGAAATGACGCATGCGTTATGTCTGGCTGCTAAGCGAGGGGTAGACGTAAGAATTATCACACCTGGTATCCCTGATAAAAAATTCATTTATAATATAACGCGTTCTTTTTATCATGGATTAGTTAAACATGGTGTTCGTGTTTATGAGTGGACTCCTGGTTTCTGTCATGCAAAAATGAGTGTGGCAGATGACTGTATGGCAACTTGTGGAACAATTAATCTGGATTATCGAAGTTTATATCACCATTTTGAAAACGGCTGTTTTATGGCAGATTGTCAGGCAGTTGTGGAAATAAAGAATGATCTGATAAGAACGATGGGAGAATGTCGTGATGTGACAGACCAATATCAAACCGGACGAAGTGCATATTTGCGACTAGGACAATTATTTATGAGATTATTTGCTGGATTGCTATAAGAATCTGATGAAACGACCTTTCAAAAAACAGTTGATTTAGAAGTTAACTGTTTTTGAAAGGCCGTTTTTGCTATATCTAACAGTCTGTTGTACAAAGAAGATTTTGCATGGATGAAAAAACAAACCTTGTTGAGGTTAAATTGAGATTGACTTTGTATTGTATAAGTATGAAATAAAAAGAAATCAGGTGATGTACAATGAAAAAGTATAAAATATGTAAAATCCTTCTTGTTATACTGGCAATTTTTTTATGTGTGGCTTTTTATGAATTGCTCGGAATCTGCGTTGCATATAAAAAGCAGCCGGAAGTGTCCAATACAACCAAAAAAGAAACAAAAAATGGGTTATGGAACGAATGCAGTGAAAATACAGAACGGGCAGTAATCATAGAAAAGAATCCAGAAGCGCTTTTACAAAGAGTGCGTTTGATCAAGAATGCAAAAAAGGAAATTATTCTTTCTACTTTTGCATTTCAATCCGATGAAAGTGGAAAATTGATTTTAGGAGCACTGCATGATGCGGCAGACAGAGGTGTACATATTCGTCTGTTAGTAGATGGAATGGAGAGCTGGATTGATATGGAAGGAAATCCGTATTTCTATGGATTATCTTCCCATGAGAATGTTGAAATTAAACTATATAATAAGGCCAATCCGTTGAAACCATGGAAGATGATGGGTAGAATGCATGATAAATATTTGATTGCAGATGGAAAGAGATATATTCTTGGAGGAAGAAATACATACAATTATTTCCTGGGTGATTTTCCGGGACATAAGAACTATGACAGAGACGTGTTAGTGGTTTGCGATGAACCTGAGAAAGAAAATTCAGTTAACCAGTTGTTAGAGTATTTTGAAACGATATGGGAACAAGAAGACAGTGGTTATTTTCATGACAATAAAAAACTGGCAAATAGAAAATCTGTAAAGAACGCAGTTTTAGAGCTGCAGAACGGCTATCAGAAATATTTTGAAGAGAATAAGGAAAGAATCTGCGATACCGATTACACGGACGAAACTTTTGAGACAGAAAAGATTGCATTAGTGTCAAATCCTATTCACACAGGTTCCAAAGAACCAGTAGTGTGGTATCAGTTGGGAGAATTGATGAAAAATGCAAAAAATCGTGTGAAGATCCACACGCCATATATTATCTGTAATGATATGATGTATAATACATGGGAGGAGATTGCAGAGAACATTTCAGATTTTTCTATCATGACAAATTCAGTTGCGAATAATGGGAATCCATTTGGGGCTGCCGATTATGCGAAAAACAGAAATAGAATCTTAAGTACAGGAATTAATATCTGGGAATATGAAGGCGGTTATTCATACCACGGAAAAAGTATTCTGATTGACGATGATCTGTCTGTAATCGGTTCCTTTAATATGGACATGAGAAGTGCATATCTGGATACGGAACTGATGCTTGTAATTCGCAGTAAAGATATTAATAAACAGTTGGAAGAGGGCATGATGGAATATGAAAGAGTGTCCCGCCAGGTATTGGAAGATGGAACCTATCGTGATCCATATCATGTAGAGCCAATCGAATTAACAAAGAAACGTCAGAGAAAAATATTTTTGGTACAGCATCTGCTTGGATGGGCAAGGTATCTGTTTTAATAAGGAGGAAGGAAAACGTGTTTCAAATATTGATTGTAGAAGATGATAAAGAATTAAGCCAGCTATTCCAAAAAGTGCTTGAGAAGAATGGATATCAGGTCAAAAGTGCATCGGATGGAGCACAGGCATTAGAAGTATTGGATAAGGAATATATTGATCTGATCATTTCTGATATTATGATGCCGGTTATGGATGGCTATGAACTGGTGTCAGAACTTCGTTCAGCAGGATATCAGATACCAGTGCTTATGATCACTGCGAAAGGTTCCTTTGATGATATGCGCCAGGGATTTCTTTCGGGAAGTGACGATTATATGGTAAAACCGGTAAATGTGAATGAAATGGTTTTAAGAGTCGGAGCACTGCTTCGCCGTGCACAGATACTGAATGAACACAAAATTGTGATCGGTTCAACAGAGTTTGATTATGATGCAATGACGGTTACAACTGATAAGGAAAGTCTTGTTTTGCCTAAAAAAGAATTCCTGCTTTTATATAAGCTTGCAGCTTCGCCAGGCAGAACATTTACAAAACAACAGTTGATGGATGAAGTATGGGGATACGAGACGGAGGCAGACCCACATACGATAGAGGTACATATAGGAAGAATCAGAGAGCGTTTGAAAGATAACCCTGATTTTGAAATCGTAACAATGCGTGGAATTGGATACAAGGTGGTGAAAAAATAATGGAACAAAAGAAAGAAAAAGGATTGCGGATCCGATCCTGTCTGACTGGTGCAATCTGGCTGTCTCTCGTATTTTCAACAGTGATATCTGCTTTATTATTTGCATTTTTAAATCATTTCTTTAAGCTACCGGGGAGTATACCTGTGCTTGGCTGGCTTTTGATTTTTAATACACTGATCGCAGGGCTCATTACTTCTTTTATTAATGCAAAGTTACTGGAGCCAATTACCAGACTCAGTAAAGCAATGAAGGAAGTTTCTCAAGGAGATTTTGAACAGCATTTGGAAACGAACAGTCGTATAGCAGAGGTTGGTGAATCCTACCAAAGTTTCAACGTGATGACAAAAGAGCTTCGTGCAACAGAAGTGCTGCAGATGGATTTCGTATCTAATGTTTCTCATGAGTTTAAGACCCCTATCAATGCCATTGAAGGTTATACAATGCTTCTTCAGGGAGAAGAATTATCGCAGGAGCAAGAGGGATATGTAGAAAAAATCTTATTTAACACGAAGAGGCTTTCTGGGTTGGTTGGAAATATTTTGTTGTTGTCTAAATTGGAGAATCAGAATATACCAATGAAAAAAACGAAATATCGACTGGATGAACAGATTCGTCAGGCATTTCTTTCTTTGGAATCAAAATGGACAGAAAAAGAAATTGGCTTCCAGGTAGAATTGGAGGAAGTCAAATATACTGGAAATGAAGGACTTCTTATGCATATCTGGATGAATCTTTTAGATAATGCAATCAAGTTTAGTCCGGCAAAGGGAACAATTACGATGTTTCTGAAACAGGAAAAGAATTCTGTGAAGTTCATTGTGGAGGATGAAGGACCAGGAATCGAGGAAGATGTAAAGACTAGAATATTCGACAAGTTTTATCAGGTAGATGGTTCTCATAAGGCAGAAGGAAACGGTCTTGGTCTTGCACTTGTAAAGCGGATTGTAGATAGTGCGGGAGGAACGATCAAAGCAGAAAACCGGGAATATGGCGGATGTAGATTTGTTGTAGAACTTCCGATACAGACAAATGAGAATATAATATAAAAGTAGAAGATGGGAGGATTTATATGACATTTTATCAGGAATTACAGTTAAATCAGGCAGGATCGAAAAACCTGTTGAAAAAGAGTGAAACCACGAAAGAAAAAATGTATCATATACTGGTATATCTGATTAAGATAGCTGTTACAATGGTTTTTTGTTTTTTATTTGTTACTGTTTTCAGCATCCTGTTTGGAAATGAAAACAGTATTGTTGGTGTGGTAGTTTTATTATGTCTTATGGTATTTCGAAATGCGGATTTGGGAATCCACACTGGACAATCTACGATGCTTTTGGCTATGTTCTTTGTAATAATGGTCGTATGTCCGCATCTTGCAAATCAGCTTTCACCGGTACTGGGAATGCTGTTAAATATTGCTGCACTGGCAGTGTTGATATTTTTTGGATGTCATAATCCATTCATGTTTAACCAATCTACATTGGTTCTTGGGTATCTACTGCTATATGGTTATGATGTTACGGGAAAAAGCTATCAGATGCGATTAGTCGGAATGGCTTTAGGCGCAGTTCTTACCTGTTTTGTATTTTATCGAAATCATAAAAATAGAACTTTTAAAAGAAATTTGAAAGATCTAATCCAGGAATTTGATATCACTTCATCGAGAACAAAATGGCAGTTATGCCAGATTATATGTGTACCAATTGTCCTTTGCATTGCAGAACTTTGCAATATGCCACGTGCAATGTGGGCAGGTATTGCAGCTATGTCAGCAATTTTGCCGTTTGTGGAAGACATGCAATACAGAGTCCGTAAAAGGATTGTCGGAAATATTGTAGGTGTTATATGCTTCACCGTATTATATTTTCTGCTTCCATCATCCATCTATGCTTATATAGGAATTCTTGGTGGAATTGGTGTAGGATTTTCAGCGCAATACGGCTGGCAGGCTGTATTTAATACCTTTGGCGCTCTCGCAATTGCTGCGGAAAGTTATGGATTAAAAGGAGCAGTTAGTCTTAGAGTGATTCAGAATGTTTTTGGTGTTGTATTTGCATTGGCATTTTGTGCTGTATTTTATTGGTTTATGTCAAAACAAAAGGAAAGTGATGTGACTGTACATGCAGAGTGAAGGAAGTCAGAAAGAAAATTTGAATAGAATTATTACAGTACCCAATTTACTTTCTTTTTTTCGGTTTTGTCTGATTCCAGTAATTATATGGAGTTATTGTGTAAAGGAAAATCCTTTGTTAGCAGGAGAAATCTTATTGCTATCCGGTCTTACGGATCTCGCTGATGGATATATTGCAAGAAGATTTCATATGATTAGCAATCTAGGAAAGATTCTCGATCCGGTTGCCGATAAGCTGACACAGGCAGCAATGTTGATTTGCTCGTTTACTCGCTTTCCACATATGCTCCCGTTGATCGTTATAATGGCAGTTAAGGAACTTTATATGGCGATTAGTGGATGCCTTGTGATACGAAAAACAGGAAAAGTGCATGGTGCAGACTGGCATGGAAAAATAGTAACCTTTTTATTATATGGAACTGTGGCTGTGCATATTATATGGTTCCACATTACACCAATGGTGTCAGATCTGTTAATTGGTTTGTGTGCTATAATGATGGTTGTATCAGTTGTTTTGTACATTATCAAGAATACCAGAACACTTAGGGGAGAGACTGCATAAGCAATTTGATTATATTGAGATGACTAGATAATATTTAGGAGAACACAGACATGAACAGTAAGTCAAACGCACAAGCTATGGAAACAGAAAAAATACCACGTCTTTTGGCCCAGCTTGCAATACCGGCTGTTGTGGCTCAAATCATCAACCTTTTATATAATATTGTTGACCGTATTTATATCGGACATATTCCAGGTGTCGGTGCCGCAGCATTAACAGGTGTTGGATTGTTTACGCCAATTCTCATGCTGATCAATGCCTTCGCCATGCTGGCAGGATCCGGAGGTGCACCGCGTGCAGCGATTTCTATGGGAAAGAAAGATAATAAGACAGCTGAAAAGATTCTTGGAAATTGTTTTGCAATCCTCATGCTTATGGCCGCAGCTTTGACGGTGATATTCTTTACTTTTGCGCCACAGTTACTGACGATGTTTGGTGCTAGCGATAAGACACTTCCTTATGGCGTGGATTATTCAAGGATTTATATTCTTGGAAGTATTTTTGTTTTGATCGTGATGGGAATGAATCCATTTATTACGACACAGGGATTTGCGAAGATCAACATGATGACAACAGTGATTGGTGCTGTAATCAATATCATTCTTGATCCGATTTTTATCTTCGTATTTCATCTTGGAGTAAAGGGAGCTGCACTCGCAACTGTTTTGAGTCAGGCTGTAGGGGCAATATGGATCCTTCGTTTCTTGTCAGGAAAGAAGACGATTCTGCATCTTAAAAAAGAAAACTTTAAACTGCAAAAAGAAATCATCTTACCATGCCTTGCTCTTGGTATATCTACATTTGTCATGTTATCTACGGAAAGTATTTTGTCTATCAGTTTTACTTCCAGTTTGTCAAGATATGGCGGAGATCTCGCAGTAGGGGCTATGACAATTATTACCAGTGTTAGCCAGCTTGCAACATTACCATTACAGGGAATTTGTCAGGGTGGACAGCCAATCATGAGCTATAACTATGGTGCAGGAAATAGAAATCGAGTAAAAAAAGCATTTTTTACTCAATTTACAGTTTGTACAATTTTTACGGGATGCTTCTGGTTGATTATGCTTCTATTTCCGAAGATGTTTGCAGGTATTTTTTCAAATAATACAGAATTAATCACGTATACGGCATGGGCGTTAAGAATTTACATGGCAGGTATTTTTTCTCTTGGATTCCAAGTTGCTTGTCAGCAGAGTTTCATGGCATTGGGCCAAGCAAAAGTTAGTTTATTACTTGCCTGCTTAAGAAAATTGATTCTGTTGATTCCGTTGATTTTTATCCTACCGCATTTTATCCAGAATAAAGTATTTGCGGTATTTTTGGCTGAGCCAATCAGTGATATTTTGGCAGCGATAATAACAACTTCAACGTTCTTTAGTCGGTTTAATAAAATTTTAGATAGAAAATAAAGCATTATAAAAAGATCCTGTTCAAACTATGCTATAAAGAACAGGATCTTTGTGTATTTATTTTGCCAGGAAATTACTCTGTATCTCCATTGGCATATGATAAGCCTGGCCTCGTTTTGTTAGGCTGTATAGTTTAAAGCTCATGAGTTCCGGAGTTGCATTCAGAGAACTGCAGAGTCCGAAATAATCCAGGTCTTCGTTCTGAACAATATCTTTGATCTCCTCATCATTAATCAGAAGATCGGCAGCGAATAGATTGGCCTGGTATTCAGTGTTATCTGTCATGTTATAGAGTGTATCATCTTGCATAGGCAATATCAAAACATCCTATATTTACATCAGTGTACCACTTGATAAATGAAGATATGCTAAAGCAATGTCATAAGGAATTAGATGGGAGCAAAGCAGTCGGAATCGACAAGGTAACCAAAGATGAGTATGGGAAGAACCTTGACAGAAATATCAAGGATTTAGTACAAAGGCTGAAAAACAAATCCTTTAAGCCACTTCCATCGCTGAGGGTATACATTCCCAAAGCAAATGGAAAGAAAAGACCATTAGGGATAGCTTCTTATGAGGATAAGATTGTACAAATGGCAGTGAAGAAAATATTGGGTGCTATTTATGAGCCAAGATTCCTAAACTGTATGTATGGATTCAGACCGAACAGAGGTTGTCACGAAGCGATAAAAGAGGTATATCAACGGATAAGTTATGGGAAAATCAGCTATATTGTAGATGCTGACATCAAAGGGTTCTTTGACCATATCGACCATGAGTGGATGATGAAGTTTCTCGAATGGAACATACAGGATAAGAACTTACTGTGGCTGATACGTAAATATCTTAAAGCAGGAATAATGGAACAAGGTAAATTTGAACCAACAGAGGAAGGTTCGGCACAAGGCTCCGTAATGAGTCCGATGCTTGCGAATATATACATGCATCATGTGCTGACGCTGTGGTTCAAACATGTAGTGAAGAAGGAAATGCAGGGAGAGTGTTTTCTTGTCAACTTTGCGGATGATTTTGTTGCAGGATTTCAATATAAGTCAGAAGCTGAAAGATACTATAAAGAGTTAAAAGAACGAATGGAAAAGTTTGGTCTGGAACTTGAGAGTAGTAAAAGCAGACTGATTGAATTTGGAAGATTTGCAGAGCAGAATTGCAGGGCAAAAGGGGAACATAAACCGGAAACATTTGACTTTCTGGGATTTACTTTCTACTGTACTCTCATATTCTGGATGATGACCGAAGGAAAAATGCAGAGCTTTTTGAAGAAGCATTTTATGAGAAAAAAAATCTGGATCCACAGATGCATGTACAGCAGGAAAATAATAATGCACCTGTTGCTGATGAAGTCGATCCGGAACTTTTGGCAAAAGTGTTGGCTAATCCAGAGATGCGGGCATTGCTCAATTCACTGGCGAAGACGATGAAGTAATGAAAAATAGTGAAAAAATAGTGTAATTTTAGTGGAAAAACAATTCATAAAACGATATAATATATGGATGAAATGGAGGTGGATCATGTGATTAAGGTTACGTTAACAAATGAAATTTTAAAAAAAATATCGAAAATAGACGAAAAGCGTTTTTCTCTTAGTACGATAGAAATGCCACCTGTTATAAAAAACAGACTTAGAAAAAACTCTAAGAAAAAAAGTTCCTATGCTTCTAATAAGATTGAAGGAAATCCATTAACTGAAAAACAGGCAAATGAGGCTATTGATAGTGATCCTCACAAACATTTTTTAAAGCCAGAACAGGAAGTTCGTAATTACTTTTTGGCTTTAAATTTTTTAGAAGAAAAACTGAAAAAGAAAGAAGCTTTTTCAAAAGAAATGATTTTAGAAGTGCAGGCAATGGTTGAAAAAGGTGCGTCAAAAGAAAAGATAGGCTTAAGAGGCCCTATGCCGCCTGGAATGTTATTTGCAGTATATGATTCCGAAACAGGCGCAGCGGAATATATTCCACCAGAGTATATTGATATTCCAGACTTGTTGGATGAACTTGTTGAATATGTAAATACTACAGATGATCATCCGCTGATTATTGCTGCTGTAGTTCATTATCAATTGGTTACTATTCATCCTTTTGAAGATGGAAATGGAAGAACCGCCAGATTAATGTCAGGATATATTCTTGATTATTATGGATATGGTTTTAATGGAATAGGTTCTCTGGAAGAATATTTTGCTTATGATCCAGATGAGTATTATGCATCACTGCAAATGGGGTTACCGGCATTATATTATTCAGGAAGAGAAAATCCTCCTCATCCGGAAATTTGGATCAATTATTTCTTGAGAATGATGGAATTGTATTCTAAAAAGGTATATGAATTATCAAAAACATCCGAAAACGATGAATTAGATGGAAGTCTATCTTATTTAAATACAAAAGAAAAGGAATTCTTAGCATTTCTGTTAAAAAAGCGATTATATGAGTTTACACCAATTGAAGTCAGCAAAATGCTAGGTGTAACCAACAAAACGATTATTAATCGATGTGCAAAGCTAGTAAATAATGGTTTGTTAATTCCAATCATTGTAAAGACAAGAGTCCGATCTTATCGGTTAAGTGATTTTTCAAAGACAAATGCGAAAAAGATTTTGAAAAAAATATCGTAATAAAATATAAAATTTGCCAGTCAAAAACGCATGGACAAACCGTCTCGTATGCGGTATATTAATTGTAGACAAGAAAATATCTTGTACTTACGATAGGAAGTTTAATTGAATACTGTTTACCATGATCGAACGTACGAAGCATGGTGGTCATATAACAGATGTCGATGGTAATATCAAGGCATTCCCCGATTATTAGCTGGAGCAAACAATCAGCTAACTTTCAGAGCTTTACAGAGGGGGTATTCAGAATAACTCAAATTGAATCGGAAACAGTTTTATATAGTGTCCCATATGGGTTTACCTTACCTCAGATTGACAGAGAGTGACAATAGGTTGGAGCTCTCCTAAGACTCTATTGTAGGTTCGATTCCTATAGGAGACGCTCATTTTTAGCGGTAATGAAGATAGTTTCATTGCCGCTTTTTTCATGCAGAATTGTAATTTCAGTGACAAATTTGTCAGCGAAACAAGGCTGAAAATACTGATTTTGTCAGCGGGGATGGATGCTTGTCACCGATTCATATTTTTCGGTCTGTCACCCAAAGGGATTAACTACAGTGTAGGATGAGTTTTGGGGTGTAAAATTAGGAAAAGCAGTGAGACAAAACACTATATTCTTGCCTGTGATATCAGGCCTGTCGGAAGAGTCCGTTCAGATTAGATAAAAACAATCTATTCTGGACGGGCTTTTTTGCGTTCAGGGAAAGGAAGTTGCCTATGGAAGAAAAGAAGGAATTGCTGGATCAGGATGAAAGAGTTGTAGAGATTGAGCTGGAAAGACTTCGGGGATTTGTAAACCACCCATTCAAGGTTCAGGCGAACAGTCAGATGATTGAATTGCAGGAGAGTATTAAGAAGTATGGAATATTAAATCCTCTGATAGTCAGACCTAGGCAGGATGGAACTTATGAGATCATTTCAGGCCACAGAAGAAAATTTGCAGCTGAAAAGATTGGTTATCGTAAGGTACCTGTGATCATTCGCGTATTAAAAGATGATGAAGCGGTTGTATCTATGGTTGATTCAAATTTACAACGGGAAATGATTAGTCCAAGCGAAAAAGCATTTGCTTACAAAATGAAGTATGAAGCAATCAAAAGGAAGGCAGGAAGAAGAAAATGTGGTCAGGTAGACCATAATTTGGGAAAGAAAAGCATTGAGCTCATTAGCTTAAAAAAATATATAGATAATCTAGTCTGAAAAAGTAGATTAAATTATATGCTATTATGAACAAAATACATTATTTAATGCTTGAAATGAACAGGATGTTGTTTACATAAAGAAGAGCAGATGATATACTTTTATTAAAAATAGGAAATGCTGTTTTGAATCTAGGAGGATTTTAAGAGGATGAAGCTTAGATGTAATTTATCTACTTTAATGGGATCCAGAAGATATTCTATTCAAGACGTACATAAAATGACTGGATTATCAAGAGGTACAATAAGTAGTTTATATAACGATCGTGCATCGAGAATAGATTATGAAACAATTACTAAATTATGTGAGCTATTTGGATGTGAGGTAGGAACACTTTTAACTTTTGAAAAGAAAGAACTGAAAGGTAAAACAAATTTGGAGGACGACAATGGGCAATACAGATGAGAAAGGTTATTCACCTCAAGTAGTTTCAATTTTTTCTGGATGTGGAGGGCTTGATCTAGGATTTCACTTGGAAGGATATGAAACTATCTGGGCAAATGATTTTGCGGAATGGGCTGTAAAATCTTTTGAAAAAAATTTTGGAAAAGTTATTCATCTTAAAGATATAACAAAGATTAATCCATATACGGATAAAACTATTCCAAAATGCGATATTGTTCTTGGAGGTTTTCCATGTCAAGATTTTTCTATAATCTGGAAGCAGCCTGGATTAAATGGAACCAGAGGAGGTCTTTTTAGACATTTTGCAGAATTTGTGGATGCAAAAAACCCTAAAGCGTTTGTTGCAGAAAATGTTAAAGGCTTAATAACTGCTAATAAAGGAAAAGCAATAGAGACAATAATAAAAGATTTTGAGAGTATTGCTCCAGGATATGTAGTAAAACCACATCTATATAACTTTGCAGAATATGGAGTTCCACAATTTAGAGAACGAATATTATTTGTTGGCGTAAGAATAGACACTGGATTTAATTTTAATCATCCGTTACCGACACATGGACCAAATGGTAAATTACCATATGTTACAGCTGGAGAAGCATTGGTTGGGGTTAAAGATGTTTCTTATAATAATGAATTAATTAATATAAAAGAGAAAACAAAAAAAATGCTGGAAATGATTCCAGAAGGTGGAAATTTTAGGGATATACCAGAAGACAGTCCTTATCATGTAAAGGGAATGATTAGTCATGTTTATAGAAGACTTAAGTTAGATGAACCGGCAAAAACAATTATTGCTGCTGGCGGTGGTGGAACTTGGGGATATCATTATCCAGAACCGAGACCATTGACCAACAGAGAGAGGGCTCGGCTACAATCATTTCCAGATGATTTTTTATTTGAGGGAAGTGTTACAGAAGTTAGACGACAAATTGGAAATGCTGTTCCACCAGAAGGAGTAAGACTGGTTGCAAAGAGATTACTTCCGTTATTTACAGGGGAATATGAGCCAGTTGATTTAATTCCTGAGTATGAAAAAATGAAAAAAATGACGGTTAAAGAAAGATTAGAGTATGTAACTTCTCAGATGAATTAGGGAGGAAATAACTATGGAATTATTATTGTCTAATTACCCACCTATGAAAACAAAATGTCGTACATTTTCAGATATGTTTTATAGCATGGTTCCGAAATCAACGGAATTGGATATTGCGGTCGGATATATAACATCAGATTCATTGATGGAACTACAAAGAATAGTTGAGCTAAACACATTAAAAGCGTTGAATTTAACTATTGGAATGCATTATTTAGAACGTTTTACAAAAGTTGAATATAATGCTGCATTAAAGTTAAATGATTTTTTGACAGAAAATAAATGTGGTGAGGTGAGATTGGTAACACCATTTAGATATCATGGAAAATTATATTCATACAGCGATGAGCAAGGTGCTTTTGCAGGAATTATAGGTTCAAACAATTTGAGCAGTATAGTTGAAGGTGGAACGAGGGTATATGAAAGTGCTGTTTTTTTAGACGATAAAAATATGGCATGTCAAATTAATAATTTCATTAGGGAACTTGTACAAACGTCTACAGGAAATATCCGAGATTTACATATAGATAATTTTCGTGAGGTAAATCCGCTATTAGAAGGACATGAATTTGTAAAAAGAGTAGATCCACATGAAGTTGCTGAGGTAATGTTACAGCGAACGAATATTTCATTTGATATCCCCATAAAGCCTTATGAGGTATCCCCACAAAGTAATCTTAATGCTTTTTTCGGAAAAGGCAGAGAAGCAAAAAATGGATTGGTAAAACCACGTCATTGGTATGAGGTTGAACTTATTGTTCCAAAAAATATTACGGAACAAAATGGATATCCAAAGGCAAAAACGGATGATGCTATTTTCGATGTGATTACAGATGATGGATGGTCATTTAAATGTAAAGTAAGTGGCGATTATAGTAAAAATTTCAGATCAGAAGGCGATTTGAAGATTTTAGGAAAATGGTTAAAAGGACGATTAGAGAATGCGGGTGTTTTGAAAGTTGGAGATCCTGTTACTAAAGAAACTTTAGAACTATATGGCAGAGATACGTTTACTTTAACAAAAACAATTAGACCGGGTATTTGGTATCTTGATTTTGGGGTAGTAAGATGAGATATTTAGAAAATTATCTAGAACGAATAAAAAGAAAAGGAAATTTAACGTTAGCAGATGCGATATCTAAGACAGTATCAGATGTTGTACCGCAGTACATTTCTAACTTTTCGTTTCGAGAGCATGTTGTAAGTTTATTGGTAGGAGATGTGCAGAGCGGAAAAACAAGTCATATGTTTGGACTTATGTGCGCAGCGGCTGATGAGGGATTTGTGAATTTTATTTTGCTTACAACAGATAATATATTATTGCAACAACAGACGTTCAAGAGAGCAGAAGCTGATTTATGTGATTTCTGTATATGTGATGAAAATGATTATTTAAAATTTGTTCAAAACAATATGAGAAAACCAGCAGTAATTGTTTTGAAAAAGAACGGACGAATTTTAAAACAATGGAAAAATAATCTTTCTTCTACAAATTTTGTTGCAGGAAATCCTTTATTTATTATTGATGATGAGGCAGATGCAGCAAGTTTAAATACGAAAGTGAATAAAAATGCTCAAAGTACGATTAACAAGAATCTTGAGGAAATTAAAAAAACAACAACCAGTAGTATCTATATGGAAGTAACTGGAACACCTCAATCAATTCTATTACAGACTATAAGAAGTGGTTGGAAACCATATTTTATTTATTACTTTAGACCGGGTAAAGGATATTTAGGAGGAAACTTTTTTTTCCCTCCAGAGGTGCCACCATATATAGTGCTAACTGATAATGATGAGGCAACTGATATATTAAATGACGAAGAATTTCCAGAAAATGGATTAAAAACAGCATTAGTGACACATTTATTAACATCTGCGCACATTATGCTAAGTGGGGGAAGTGTATGCAATTTTCTAATTCATCCAAGTATGAAGACGGATCAACATACAGGGTTTGCTGAAAAAATAGGAGAATATTTGAATGAAATTATATATTCATATGATGAAGAAGTAACGCGAGGCTATTTTAAATCAATATATGACGGATTAAAATTAACAAAACATGATATGATTGATTTTAGTAAAGCATATAAGTATATAATTGATCAAATGAAAAACGATAAAATTAGTATACTAGTGTTAAATTCGTTTTCTTCATATGAAGAAAATGCGCAGTATGAAAGTGGCATTAATATTCTAGTGGGAGGAAATAGCCTTGGACGAGGAGTGACCTTTCCTCAGCTACAGACTATTTATTATTGCAGAGTTGCCAAAAGTCCACAAGCAGATACTATGTGGCAGCATGCGAGAATGTTTGGATATGATAGAGATTCGGAACTTATGCGAGTATTTATGCCACCTAAATTATTCAAGTTGTTTTCAGATATAAATAGGACTAATAATATTATAATAAGCCAAATAGAAAAATCGAATAATGGAAACGATATAAAGATATTTTATTCAACAGGGTTAAATCCAACAAGAAAAAATGTGATTGATAAAAAGGCGGTTGGTATATATTCGGGAGGAGTAAATTATTTTCCATTTTATCCAGTTAATAAAGATATTGTTGCAATAGATGAAATATTAGCAGCATTTGCTGATGAGGTATATACCGTAAGCCTAAAGTTGATTTCGAAAGTACTAGATTTAGTAGACTCAGAAACAACAGATTGGAATGCAAAAGTGTTTAAGGGTTTTATAAACTCCATGTTGGCAGAGAATTCTTCGGAACAAGGTAAAATAATTGTTAGAAGAGATCGAGATATTTCAAAAGGAACAGGAACATTGTTATCACCGAATGACAGAAAATTGGGGGATCAATATGATGATGAGGTTGTACTAACTCTCTATAAAGTTACGGGAAATAAAGGGTGGGATGGTCAAAAAATTTGGATTCCTAATATTAAACTACCAGGAAATAGAGTTTATTATAGTGGTAACGATATTCCAGAGCAAGATAATAAATTGTGCTACGATATACTGGTAAATACCGCAAAGGTTGCAGAATCCACTATTCCGTATGACCACAATAACAAGTAAGCTATTTATAGGTTTTAACTCAAACTTCGCACTTGAATAAGTGCCTATGCACCTTGAAAATTCAATAATAACTGATCAAAGATAAGACACCGGAAGAACGGTATCAGGAACGCCAGAAGCAGTCGCGTCCAGTAGTGGAAGCCCTGTTTGAATGGCTGCATTCGATGGAAGATTCTGTAGACAGATCTTCCCTTATTGGTGATGCCATTTTATATACGCTGAATCAGGAAAACTATCTTCGCAGGTACTTGGATGATGGGCATCTGAGCATTGATAATAATAGTGCGGAGCGTGCAATCAAAAATTTTGCAGTAGGCCGCCGGAATTGGCTGTTTGCCAAGAGTATCCGTGGTGCAGATGCCAGTGCTGTTGTTTATAGTATCGCAGAAACAGCCCTGCTGAATGGTCTGAAGCCGTATGTATATCTTTCCTATGTATTAGACGAGCTTCGTAAAATGGGACCTTTTCTAAATCCGGATGATCTAAATCGGCTTTTGCCATGGTCAAATGAATTACCGGAAGGATTTCGAACCAAAAAGAAGAAATAAAACGTGTCGCCCTGATGGGCGGCATGTTTTTTAAAAAGGCAAGGTACAGATGATTACGTACTTACGGCCTATGATGCAATGACTGCACATACCGCAGTTGTCTTTACCCGATATATGATGTTGTCACTGGAAAGCCGTGAATCCAATGATAACCGGTCACTTGGGAAGCTATTTTTATACTTTTCTGACGAAATGTCTGATATCACATGGATACAGGCTTTCCAAATGCTGCTCCAAATGTTCAGATCCATGCTTACGGAAAGCACCGAGCTATCAGATGAAAAAATCTCTGAATTGGTGGATGCATTTATGAATGCGCTTCCTGCATTGTTGAAAACGCAACTCCAAACCGCTTAAGGACTGAACATTGACAACTGAATATCTGCCAGGTATTGAATTTTCAAGGTGCATAGCTAAAATTTATGTGCGAAGTTTGAGTTTTAATAGAAAAATTAATCTGGAAACATAATAATAGCCTCGGTTATTTCGTCTATAAAAAAGTGAAATAACCGAGGTTAATATAGATGATGATTTTTGTGGGAACTTTTTCTAAAATGCAAATATTAGTTTTTGATAAGTATCGCGTTTGTCACTATTAGTCATGCAGTCAGGAGAATTCCAGTGTGTCGGAGCCGGAAAGGTTCTGAGGGTTCACAGACAGCAGTTCCTGAACTGGTTGAATGAGCACAGGGAAGGAGTGATATAACATGGCATTTATCAGGCACCGGGGAAAGACATACTCTGTGGTATATAAAATCCTGGATGAGAATGGAGAAGAACATACAACATCTGAAACATTTGCTACGCAGAAAGAAGCAGATAAACGGAAAAAAGAAATTGAGTACAAGCAGTCTATCGGAAAATTTGAGGTTCAAAAGTGTGCAACATTGAAAGAACTGATTGAAGAATATGTGCAGATATATGGACATGACAAGTGGGGTGTTTCCACTTACTCTGGTAATGTGGCTCTGATAAATAATTACATTCTTCCCACAATCGGAGATACCAAGCTTGCAAGCATCAATACACATTTTATGGAGAAGTATTATAAGGATCTTCTTAAAATGCCGGCGGTAAAGAGTACAAAGAATCCGGATGGTACAGGAACAATCACGGAAAGTACAGTAAATGAGATACATAAGGTATTAAGGAGCTGTTTCCGCCAGGCGGTAAAGTGGGATATGATGGAAAAGAACCCGGCTGTGGATGCAACCGTTCCAAAAGCAAAGAAGCAGGAGCGTGAGATCTGGACAGCAGAGATGCTTATGCAGGCATTGGAAGCCTGTGATAACAAAATGCTCAAAATAGCATTTCATCTTGCATTTACGGCAACACTTCGTATCGGTGAACTTCTGGGACTGACCTGGGATGATATGGATATTTCGGAAGAGGCGATTGCAGATAACAAAGCCTATGTCATCATCAATAAACAGGTAGAGAGAGTATCAAAGGATGCAATAGAAGCACTCAATTCAAAAGAAATTATCATGATATTTCCAAGCCAGAAGAAAAATAATAAAACAGTCCGGGTGTTAAAATCACCAAAGACGGATAGCAGCAAGCGAAAAGTGTTCATTCCGAAATCTGTGGCACAATGTCTGATCGATCTGAAAAAGGATCAGGAAGAAATCATTGAAGCACTGGGAAATGAGTATCAGAATTATAATCTGGTTATGGCTACAACTTTCGGACTTCCTATAGGGGACAGCTATCTGAGGACGAAGATGCAGGACATCATAGATGAACTGGGACTGCCTGATGTAGTGTTTCACAGTTTGCGTCATACCAGTGTCACCTACAAGTTGAAACTCAGTGGAGGAGATATTAAAGCAGTCCAGGGAGATTCCGGCCATGCTCAGGCAGATATGGTAACGGAAGTGTATGGTCATATCCTTGATGAAGACCGAAGGAAGAATGCGGAGCTTATGGAGAATGCCTTTTATAATAAGGAAAATCTCAATCCGCAGATGAAAGCGCAGGATGAAGGAAACAGTACGATTACGGTGCCGGATGGAGTGGATGCAGAGTTGTTGATGAAAGTGTTGGGAAATCCGGAGATGGCTGCGCTACTTACATCATTGGCAAAGACAATGAAGGTATAATTAGGTAGAAAGACGATATTTATATAGAAGAACAAGAATTGACACATGTAGCAGTTCCTTCTAAGTAGGAATTTCCCCAATTACACATAGCTTCCAAAACAGGAATGATGCTTTCACCAAAAGGTGTTAATGAGTATTCGGTTTTGGGAGGAACTACAGGATAAACGACCCTGTTGATTAATCCGTCATTTTCTAATTCTCTAAGTTGCTGGGTAAGCATTTTGGGAGTTGCAGATTTAATGAGCTTTCCTAATTCATTAAATCTAAGTGTTTTTCCAATGAGATGCCATAGGATAAGTGACTTATATTTACCACCTATAAGCTGAAGGGTTGCTTCTACTGGACATTGGAAAGATTGACATGGTTTCATTATATACGACCTCCTGAAATTTGAATCCATAGTATCATTTTGGGTAGTATGGCACTTAAAAGTGCATACTTGTAAAAAAGAAATACTGTGATAGCATTATAGCGTACTTGTTGAGCAGGCACAACAAAAATGTATTAAAAATGAAAGTGAGGAATATTTTTATGGAGTTTTTATCTTTAGCAAAACAGAGATGTTCTGTAAGAAAGTATAAAACTGATGAGATTGAAAAGGAAAAATTGGACAAAATTCTGGAGGCTGCCAGAATTGCTCCAACAGCAGCAAATGCTCAGTCGCAGAGACTGTTAGTAATTAGTAGCCAAGAAGCAAAAGAAAAATTGTCTAAAGGAGTAAATTATCATGGCGCCCCGTTGGCTATCATTGTATGTGGGGATCATTCAGATGTTTTTGTGCGTCCGTTTGATAAAAAGGATATGGTAAGTGTTGATGCAACAATAGTTGCGGATCATATAGTATTAGAAGCAGAGGATTTAGGACTTAGTTCTTGTTGGCTTACATATTTTGATCCTGAGATTATCAGAAATGAGTTTAATATTCCAAGTAACCTTGAACCAATAGCAATTATTGCGTTGGGATATGCTGACACAGAAAAGGCATCACCAGACAGACATTCAAAGGATAGAAAAGCGCTTGAAAGCCTTGTTTGTTACGAAACTTTTTAAGCATATTAAGAAATAAAAGAGATTGTGTTTAAAGATGGAAAACTTGTCTGAGACGCAGCGAAGTAAATAAAATGAATAATATAGGAAGTCAGTAGTGTGTGAATAAACTGCTGGCTTCTTTTTTGATAGATACAGTCACTCCCAGAGAGTGTGCAGGATAGTAAAGTAATAATATCAACATGACGATATAGAAAATGCAGGGAAGCATTGTATTTCAAAGAGTTTGAGATACAGTGCTTCTGCGTTTCTATAGGAGATAGTCGTTCTATGCGGAAAATAGTCATTTGATGCGGAGAATGATCGAGTGGAAGATTTGTTTGATATAATAAAGAGTGCTAGGTGAGACTTGTATGGTTTACAGGTATGAGAGCAATCAAAGACAGGAATGAAAAATATGAACATTATTATTTGTGATGACAGGATAGATGACAGAAAAAATCTATCAGATTTGCTGTCAGACTGTGGTGAAAAAAAGAATTATGAGTTTGCTATTACAGAATATGATTCTGGAGAACAGTTATGCGAAGAACAATCGGCTTTGGAAGCGTGTCAGCTATTATTTCTGGACATCAATATGCAGGGGATGGATGGGCTGAAAACAGCTATGAGGATCAAAGAAAAATATCCAAAACTTCCGGTTGTGCTGGTGACGGCATACATGAATTACGCACTGGATGGATATAAGGTGAAAGCAAGCCGTTTTCTGCTGAAAGATAACCTTGCAGATACTATAGAAGAATGTATGGATGATTTGATAGCAGAAATTAATAAAAACCGTAGGATTCTCGAATTTCGTTTTGTGGAAGGAACGATAAAACTTTATGCAGATGACATCATTTATATAGAAACAGAGCTTCACAAAAATGTATTTTATACAGAAAAAGGGACATTTCAGATTTATAAAAAACTGGATGAACTGGAAAATGAATTCAAGGATATGGGATTCGTGCGGGCACATCTAAGTTTTCTTGTAAATATGAGGTACATCACAAAAATCAGCGGTTATGTGATGACACTTACCACGGGAAAAAAGATTCCGGTTCCCAAGGCACGATATGCACAGGTGAAGAGGGAATATATGCTGTATAAGGGAGAAGAATAACATGACATTCTGGGTATTGGCATTTATTGCGGAAATGCTGGAAGTAAAAGGAACGCTATACTTTTTTGATACTTTTATGGAAAAAAGAGATGGCAGGTATAGGAACAGATACAGATTTTTTGTTTATTGCGGAGCGCTTTATCTGGCAACAGTCACAGGGGCATGGATCGGAATGTTAAAATGTATCCCGATTATACTGGTTATGTCTTTCCTGAATCTGGCTTATTATGAAGTTTCCTTCCGGCAGAGTTTTTTATTTTCAATCATCAACTATACAATGCTTGTATTGATTGATTATGTGACTGTTTTGCTGGGAAGAGGAGGTTCAATCCAAGAAAAATGGTTTTTACAGGCACTGATATCAAAGACGGCTTTTATCATTCTGATGTTGTTTATCAGAAGATTTAGCAAGACAAGAAAAAGCTACGGTCTGATTACAGGAAAAGAGTGGTTTCAGTTTTTCTGTGTTCCTGTATTTACGGTGGTCGGTTTCATTCTTATGTTTTATTCAGAAAACGATGACATGCAGAATGTATTTTTATTTCTTTCGGTGGGACTGGTTGCGATTAACCTTATCCTTATGGAGTTCATGCAGAATACCATTGAAAAAGAAGAGAGAATAAAAATTGCGGTACTTACGGAACAAAATCAGAAAAATCGTATTGCAGATTATCAGGACCGGGAAGAAATCTATGAGCGTCAGCGAAGAAAAATGCACGATTATAAAAATCAGCTTTCCACAATCCAGACATTGATAAAGAATGGATACACAGATGAGGCACTTTCATTTACGCAGAAGCTGACAGAGAGCATAGCTGTCGAGATGTCGGCAATCAACACGAACCATCCGGTGGTCAATGCTGTTTTAAATCAGAAGTACCGCAGCATGCAGGAGAAACACATAGCAGTGATCCTAAAAGTAGGGGATCTGCAGGAGATCTGTCTGGAGGAGGAAGAGATCGTGATCCTGCTCTCCAATTTACTGGATAATGCAATCCGGGAGAGTGAAAAAGTACTGAAAAATACCGGAAAAGCGGTCATTCATCTGAAATTAGAGTGCGAAGATCATAAACTGATATTTGCGGTGAGAAATCCGGTGACAGAAAAGGTGGAAATTGAAAATGACACAATAAAGAGCAAAAGAGGGGATCATCACGGCATTGGATTGTTAAATGTAAAAGCAGTTGTGGATAAATATGGCGGTGATATGGTGCTTTCCTGCGATGAAAATGAATTTAAGGCAGTGGTCATCTTGTAAAGAGATGGTCTTTGTATGCGTAATATGGTCGTTTGATGATATGGGACTAGGAGAACAGGTTATTTTATCCGATAAAGAAAGCAAAGGAGGTTACTATGAGTAATACAATTAATGTGAACTATATGACACGGGCTTACAATCAGTACCAACAGAAAAATGCGGCTAAAGATCAGGAGAAGGAAGATACAAGGTTTGCGGATAGTGTAAGAGAAAAGAGCGAAGCTAGTGGAAGTATAGTGGGCAATTCAAAAATAGGTTCTGTGTCTGCTAAAGATATGACGATGGTGGAATACAAGCAGTACATTTACAATAAAATATCTCAAATTCCAATGCACCCCACAAGAGCAGGCGAGTCAATATCTGTTACAATTTCAGAGGCGGGTTTTGAAGCAATGAAGAATGATCCAGAGTATGAAGCATGGGTATTAAATGATTTGCAAGTGGGTTGGTCACAACCAGATAAATGGTCCGGTATATGCGGAGGAGCGTTTTCTACAATATATTATGGAGCATCAAAAGAAGAATGTCATGCTGAGATGTGGAGTGCTGGTTATAACAATGGGAATGGTGGGAAGATTTTTAATGATAAGTCAAAAAATAGTTTTTGGGAGCGCAGAATAGAAAA
>NZ_JBBMEX010000015.1:0-75389 GCF_040096355.1 Maccoyibacter intestinihominis | reverse complement strand
ATTCATGAGGGTGCGGATGCAAGAAAGATTGACGAAAAATATCTCACCGGACAGATAAGGAAAGGTTCATGGAAGGTCGAGGAAAACCAGATGATAAAAAAACAAAATGCACTGCTGCAAAAGGTAATTGCAACCTTTGGTAAGGTATCCGGTGCATTGTCGATGTGGAGGGAGTGGTTGAATGACATTAGAAGAAAGCAAAGAAGTAATTCCCATGATGGAAGCAATGATTACACAGATAGAGGAACAGCAGAATATCATGGCAGAGATGCTTCAGGAGATACAGGAAAAGGACGAGAAGCTGATGTGCTTTCAGGAGCAGGAAGAACGATTGCAGCAATTAGAGAAAGAATTGTCAGAGCTGCTACAAATCTTACCGGATACAGAAGAACTGTTGATGCTTCTGGAAGAAAAGACAGACCAGATACAGAAACTCACAGACGAAAATCAGCAATGGCAGGAATTGGCACAGAAATTAAACAGCGAGAACCGGCTATTGCAGAAACAGAACAGCGAATTACTGAACTTGAACAGCAATTAGAGAAAGGAAGGTTGATTGATGAACGAATTAAGAAACTCAAAGAGCGACGATCAACTGGAAGAGTTGCTTCTGCTGACAGAGCAGATGCAGGAAGAACTCGACCAGAAAGACCGGACTATCAGGGAACTGAAAGTGCAGCTCGACGAATCGCTGACCTTGAACGAGAAGTTAAACAGCGAGAACAAAACAGAGAACATTCAAGCCTTAAAGAACGACTTGAGGAAAACAAAAGAATTGTTGCAGAGCGAGAAAGAGAAAACACACACCGTCCAAGCCATGATAGAGGAATGTCGAGATAAGCAGAGACAGGCAGAACAGGAACGGGATTATGCACTCTCCCATCAGAAAAAAGTAGAGATACCGGTTGAAAAGCCGGTACTCTATCAAAAGTGCGGGAATTGTAAACAGACAGCTTATCTGAAAGCTAAGGAAAAGTATGATATGCAGAGGGAAAAACTGGCAGGCAGATATAAAACAAAAACAGCCATGTATGAAGCATTGATGTTTCTGCTGATATGGTATTCCGTATCAACTACTCTTTTTCAGATGATAAGGTCAAAAATATTTATTTCTGATTGCGTGGTATTCTTTGATACAATCGCAACTTTCACACAGACCATTGCTGGCTGGGTTGTACTGGCAGGAAAGAACGTGGCACAGATTAGTGATGGAATATCCAATCCTGTCGTTGCCGGAATTGTATATTGGCTGATAAGAATACTGATCTGCGGTGGATGTTTGGTGGGTGCTGGAATACTTGTAGCATTTATAGAGATAAAGATTGCAGAGTTATATAAGAAGTGCTGTTGGGATATGATTACCATAATGGTAATACTTATAAGCATGGCAACAGCTATCTACTTTGGGAAGTGGATAAAGACAACATTGCCAATCAATCTGCTATTTCTCTTATTATTCGTGCAACTGGTATATGTTGGAATCAGGTGGTATGTAAAGGGATGGCGAGAAACAAGGGGATATCATTAAAACAAAAATACCGATATTTTATTGGTACTATATGCCTTTACTTTCGTGCTAATATATATTATCATATTAGCATGAAAGGAGAATGCGTATGACTCAATTTGAACAATTAGATTTATTGCTGAATGAATATGGAGGAATAATTCAGACCTTTCAAGTTATAGATAATGGAATTAGTAAGCCTGTATTTTATTCTTATGTAAAAGAACGAGGATTGGACCAAGCTGCTCATGGTGTGTATGTATCACCAGATACATGGACAGATGCGATGTATATTTTGCATTTACGTTGTAGTCAGGCTGTGTTTTCTCATGAAACTGCATTGTTTTTCCACGATTTAACAAACAGAGAGCCTTTGAAATATACTATAACTGTAAGAACCGGGTATAATCCGAGCCGTTTGCAGGAAGACGGTTTTCAAGTGTATACAGTTAAAAAGGATTTACATGAAACAGGGATTACGATTATGCAGACACCATTTGGGCATTCAGTTCCGGTTTATGATATGGAGAGGACAATTTGTGATCTGCTTCGCAGCAGGAACAATATAGAAATGCAGGTCTTTCAGGATGCCTTAAAGCAATATGCCAGACGCAAAGATAAAAATTTGAGGACACTTATGAAATATGCATCCATGTTTCATGTTGAAAAGATATTAAGACCATATTTGGAGGTATTACTTTAGATGATAACAACAGCAAGGCAAATATCTTATAACGATAACGAAAGGACTATAATTCATGAGCAGAATACTTTTGTTGGAAGATGACACAATGATTGCTTCGGGGATTCTGTATGCACTTGAGTCAGAAGGTTATGAAACAAATCATGCCACACGTATAAAAGATGCCAGAAGTTTAATTGAACATTATAAGTTTGACCTGGCAATTATAGATATGCAGCTTCCGGATGGAACTGGATTTGATGTAAGTGAGATATTAAAAAACAATGGTGCCTGACACAATAAATCACAGCTTCCTGTAAAAGCGCAATCGAAAACAGTTGCAAATTGAAAGTGCAATCCAATATGGTTGCGAATAGAGTCATAAAATGTGAATTACATTGAAATTGATGTCTGAATATGATAGAAATTGGCACATGGAACTCACACGACAGGAATGGTAACGGTAGTCATGGCAATCGGCTTTATCTGCGTGAAGAATGTACCAATCGGAAGAATCTGTATCGCAGTTGTGTGGGTATGCCACCTGTTATACTTCTTCTTAAGAGTTAAGACAGAAAAGCCTGAAGCTGAAATGGCAGAAAGCGTAGAGTAAGATGGACAAAGTAGAAAAGAAACGGCAGAAAGAACAGTATGTCGTGGAAGAGATGATCCGGCTGTATTGCCGAAAAAAACATCCGAAAGAAAAAAGACAGGAAGGGCAGATGTGTCCTGACTGTCAAAAACTTTCGGATTATGCAAAACAAAGAAGTCAAAAGTGTCCATTCATGGAAGAAAAGACGTTTTGTGCGAATTGTAAGGTACATTGTTATAAGCCGGAGATGAGAGAACAGATCAGGCAGGTTATGCGGTTTTCAGGACCAAGGATGCTGTTGTATCATCCGGTGCTTGCTATCTGGCATCTGGTGTGTAGCAACAAAGAGAAGAAAAAGTAAGGAGTTACTTATGATTAAAACAAGACTGGTGGGGCTGTTGTCCCACGCAAAAAAGTATATCGTGTATACGATTTTGTGGCAGTGGGCAGCCCTCCTGTCGCAGGTATTGGCAGTCTTTTCTATCGCAGATTTACTGGAACGGGTAGTATACCGGGCAGTAACCGTACCGATCATTGAGCGGACAATACTGATTTTAGTTCTGGTTGTGGTGATCCGATTTATCTGTGAACGGATGGGAGCAAGGTCTTCCTATCTGGCGTGTGTGGATGTAAAGCGGATTCTGCGTGAAAAGATTTATGAGAAAATGTTAAAGCTGGGAGCTTCCTACAGTGAGCAGGTATCCTCTTCGGAGGTCGTACAGGTGTCAACTGAGGGTGTGGAGCAGTTGGAAACATACTTTGGAAAATATCTTCCACAATTATTTTACAGCCTGATCGCACCACTGACCTTATTTATCATTCTTTGCAGAGTGAGCCTGAAAGCGAGTGTGATCCTGCTGATTTGTGTACCGCTGATCCCGATTTCTATCGTGGTGGTACAGAAGATTGCAAAGAAATTACTGAATAAGTATTGGAGCATCTATACTGGACTGGGAGATTCGTTCCTTGAGAATTTACAGGGACTTACCACATTGAAGATTTATCAGGCAGACCAGCAGAAAGCAGACGAGATGGATGTGGAATCCCAGAACTTTCGTAAGATTACGATGAAGGTGCTGACCATGCAGCTCAATTCAACCAGCGTGATGGATATTGTGGCGTATGGTGGAGCTGCGATCGGTATGGCGGTTGCGGTATCTGAATTCTTAAAAGGAAATATCAGTGTAGCAGGAACGTTATGTATCGTTCTGCTTGCCAGCGAGTTTTTCCTGCCGCTCAGACTGCTTGGTTCATTCTTCCATATCGCAATGAATGGTATGGCAGCGAGTGATAAGATTTTCAAAATTTTAGATTTGCCGGAACCACAGGCTGGAGAAAAAACACTGCCGGATGGAGCGTTAGATGTTACATTAAAAGATGTGCACTTTTCTTATGAAGAGGACAGAGAGATTTTAAAAGGAATAGGCTTAAATCTTCCGGCAGGAAGTTTTGTATCACTGGTTGGTGAATCCGGATGTGGTAAGAGTACGATTGCCGGAATCCTTGCAGCAAAGAACCGGGGATATAACGGAGAAATCATCATCGGTGGCGTACCGCTTAATGAAGTGAATGAAACCAATCTGATGCAGAGGGTTGTTCTGGTTCGCCATAACAGCTACCTGTTCAAAGGTACAGTAGAAGAAAATCTGAAGATGGCAAAACCGGACGCAACGAAAGAAGAGATGGAAGCTGTCCTTCAGAAAGTGAATCTCTTAGGGTTCTTACAAACACAGGATGGCTTGCAGACACAGTTGTTGGAAAAAGCAAGCAACCTGTCCGGCGGTCAGTGTCAGAGACTGGTAATTGCCAGAGCATTGCTTCGGACAGACAGTGCGGTTTATATTTTTGATGAAGCTGCATCCAATATCGATGTAGAAAGTGAAGAACTAATCATGAATGTGATTCACGAACTGGCAAAGACAAAGACGGTACTTCTGATCTCCCACAGACTGGCAAATGTCGTGAAGTCTGACAAGATCTATTTCTTAAAAGACGGAGAAATCAAAGAAAGCGGAAAGCATGACGAACTGATGAGCCAGAATGGTGCGTACAGACATCTGTATGAAAGCCAGATGGCACTGGAAAACTATGGAAAAGGAGGAATGGCATAATGAGTGAAAATACGAATACAACAAAACGCAGAAGTGCCATCCAGATCATGGGAAGTCTGATTGGTCTGGTAAAACCCTTGCTCCATATCATGCTGGCAGCAATCATCCTTGGAACATTGGGTTATTTATGTGCAATCTTCCTGACGATACTGGCAGGACAGGTTATCATGCATGGTCTTCTGACAGGAGTAGCCGGAATGATTGTTCCGGTGGACAATATGTGGCGGGTATTTACTCCAGTAAAAACGATTATTACAGTCATGATCGTAATTGCAGTGCTTCGTGGAATCCTGCATTATGTGGAACAGTATTGTAATCATTTTATCGCATTTAAGTTGTTGGCAATCATCCGTCACAAAGTGTTTGCGGCACTGAGAAAGCTCTGCCCTGCAAAATTGGAAGGACGGGATAAGGGAAATCTGATCTCGATTATTACAACCGATATCGAATTACTGGAAGTGTTCTATGCACATACCATTTCTCCGATTGCGATTGCAACGCTGACCTCAATTATTATGGTGATTTTTATCGGAAGATATCACTGGCTGGCAGGAGTGATTGCTCTGGTAGCTTATCTGATTGTCGGTGTTGTCATCCCGATGTGGAATGGAAAACGTGGAAGCCAGAAGGGAATGGAATTTCGGACAAACTTCGGAGAACTGAACAGTTTTGTTCTGGATTCTTTACGTGGACTGGACGAGACCATCCAGTACGGACAGGGTGAAAAGAGAAAAGAGCAGATGTCTGAGCATTCCAAAAATCTTGCAGGAATGCAGGAGTCATTAAGCAAAATGGAAGGCTCACAGCGTTCATTTACGAACATGGTTATCCTGCTTGCATCTTTTGGAATGCTTGCACTGACGATCTGGCTGTACGACAAAGGTGCGATGGGATTCGAGGGAATCTTAACCTGCACCATCGCAATGATGGGTTCTTTCGGACCGGTAGTAGCATTATCAAGCCTTTCCAATAACCTGAACCAGACACTGGCAAGTGGTGAGCGTGTTCTTTCTCTTCTGGAAGAGACACCGCTTGTGGAAGAAATTCCGGGTGACGTGGAAACTTCCGGTGCAGAGAGCATGGAACATGAATTTACAGGAGCAGAGGCAGAGCATGTAACATTTGCTTATGATAATGAGGTTATTTTAGATAACTATTCACTGAAATTACAGCCGGGTAAAATCACAGGGATTCATGGTGCGAGCGGCTCCGGAAAATCTACGCTCTTAAAACTGCTGATGCGGTTCTGGGATGTGCAGGATGGAAGTGTATCGGTAGACGGTACAGATGTCCGCAAGATTCCGACCAAGCATTTGAGAGATATGGAAAGTTATGTCACACAGGAAACGCACCTGTTCCATGATTCGATTGCAAACAATATCGCAATCGCAAAGCCGGGAGCATCCAGAGAAGAGATTATGGAAGCTGCAAAGAAAGCGTCTATCCACGATTTCATAATGACACTTCCGAAAGGATATGATACAGAAGTCGGAGAACTGGGTGATACGCTGTCCGGTGGTGAAAAACAGAGAATCGGAATTGCAAGAGCATTTCTCCATGAATGCCCTCTGATCCTGCTCGATGAGCCTACATCGAACCTCGACTCTTTAAACGAGGGAATCATTTTAAAATCATTGAAAGAATCGGCCAAGAAGAAAACGGTTGTCCTGGTATCCCACAGAGTATCCACAATGAACGTGGCCGATGTAGTATATGAAATGGAGAACGGCAGAATTTCTTAATAAATTCTTAGAACTGATAGGGTATCTCCAGAAACTGCAAATCATGATGCATGCCGGATGGAACATACAATCAGCGAAGAATCTTTCCAGAAGATTCAGGAACTGGTGAAGAAGATAAAAAAGAAGATTCATCAAAGGAACAAATGGAAAAACAATGGCAATGCCATTAAGTCAGTTGTTCGAAGTTTTGTTCGATAGCTCAGTTGTTGTCAAATATCCGATATTTTGAACTCAAAAAGCCAAAAACAGGTATGCCAAAAAGACAGATGCTGTCCATCTGCCAAAAAGAAGGATATTCAGTTGCAGAACTTACCGATATCCAAAATGAATTGCGCTGATTCCACGGAGAGGCCGTTGAAACTGCCGGAACCTGTCTTTCACTGCGTGGACATATTTCATCATCAGCCGGATAATATCGATGTGCCTTCCAGAATCCCTGCGCATGAAGAACTTTCTGGCTGTTTTTAATGCTGAAGAAAAGTCAAGTTCATAGAGATACTTGTTGCTGCCATCCCGTTTCTTTTTCAGGTTTTCTTCTGCCGCTTCGTTTGCGATAAAAATGCCGAAATTGCATTGGAACAATTGGTGCCTGACACAATAAACTTGCAATAGGCTGCTTTTTTCTGTTGAGCAAGAAGTATCTTTTAATTCATATTTAGGTGGTTTGTCAATAGCAATAATATTTAATGCATAATCTGATTTAAGAGTGAATTTCAAATTTTAGATTTTCAATAATCATGGGATAAAAATAACAGGGAGGATTATAGTTTTCGGAATAAAGCCGATATATAATATTAGAAACAATAAATAATAAAGAACGGATTCAGAGAAGGAGGACAAAGGATATGTCAATGAATGTGAATACAACGGGTACTGTTTATGGAAGTTATCAGAATACCTACAAGGCAGGTACAGTAGATAAGAAAAAAGAAACAGCGAAAACAACAGAAAATGATAAGGTCAAGAAAAATGTGACAGAAAGTATAGCCGAAAAAAATCTAAGTAAAGAGGCACAAAAAATGCTTAAAGATATGCGTGGCTCAAGAACAGATATGGACTTTATGGTTGCAGATTTTGAAAATGGTGATAATGCTAAAGATATTTTAGCACAAAGTGATAAAGAGTTTACGGTTATTTTCTCAAAGGAAGAAATGGAGAAGATGGCATCCGATCCCAAATATTATGCTGAAAAGATGCATAGTATTGAAGGTGCTTTGCGTATGTCGGATGAAATCAATGCTCAGTTTGGATTTGAAAGAGCATTTGGTAAGACAAACGGAATAGAAAACAGTGCAGATACTGATACAAAAATAACAAAGTTTGGTATTTCTTTTAATAGTGATGGAACTACAACATTCTTTGCTCAATTAGAAAAAACATCAGCTAGTCAGAAAGAATATCTTGAAAAAATTCAGGAAAAGAAAGCTGCGGAGAAGAAAGAGGCGAAGAAAAAGGAACAATTAAAGCAAATTGAAGTAAAAAAAGCTACTGTTCAAGCAAATTCAAAAGATGAACTTTTGGATAAAATTAAAAATATTGAATGGAATTCTATCAAACCAGAGGATAATAAAATCGGTGGAAGATTTGATTTTTCAATTTAGTATATTTAGATGGGGATGATTACATAAAGTATGGAGGTAGATTCATTATGAGAAAACGTTTTTTTTCTATTATTGTATGTGTTGTCATGCTTTTTACAATGAATGTCACAGCTTTTGCGGCAGAAACTCAGGAAAATTATTCGGAGACGGAGAAAACAATGACATTTGAAATAACTCCGACAGCATTAACTTCTGGATCATCACGACATTCTGTTGGAATGTTAAATTCCTTTTTTGGAACAAATGATACAGTGGCAACTTCCGCTCTTGGTTCTTTTACAATCAGCAGCACATCTGTTCCGTCAGGCTCCACAATCAGTAAAATAGTGGTTACATCCACAAAAAGTAGTGGAAGTAGTGGAAACATCGAATTATTTGTTGCTAAAGATGAGGATAATGGAGATGGCACATTTGACAGATATACAGACAGCAAAAGTTGGAATAGTTCTCTTACTTTTGCAGATTTTGGCAATTATAATTTAAGCCCTGTTGGAAATTATTATGTTCAATTTGAATCTACAAGGTATTCAACGGGAACTGTTGCAGCAGCAACATTAAAAAATATTTATGTCACAGTATACTATCATTAAAATTTTATAATCCCCATTCTAAACAAGCAAAGATGTTGTTATTCAGTTAGCAGCATCTTTGCTTTTAATTGTATAATTGATATGACTATTGAGTTAGAATGACATTGATAGCGATAGAAAGCTATATATTACAGAAGCAGACTTTGATAAAAAAGCATTTGAGAGATTATATAAATTGAATATTATATAATCAGAGGTATATAGAACATGCACAGAGACACTATATTTCAATATGAAACAATGGTGCCTGACACAATAAAAACGCATAGCCAAACTTCGCTCGGTATAACTGCCTGATTGTGTCGAAATTCGTATTTTATCAATTATATCTGATAAAACTGGATTTGCGGTATTGAAAATCAGTTATAGCCGTGGTACCATATAGACAGTTTCAGAAGGGAGGCTGGTCTACATGATTAAACGAGAAATTTATATGAGCCGTATCCGTCCTTTTATCGGAAATGAGCTGATAAAGGTTCTGACAGGGATTCGCCGTAGTGGAAAATCTGTCATGCTGAGCCTGATCCAAGAGGAACTTGCCCAAAACGGGGTCCAACCAGAACAGTTTATTTCCCTGAATTTTGAGAACATGAGCAATGCACACCTTTGTACGGCTGTTGCATTGCATGATGAAATCCTTCGCAGAACAAAAGAAATCAGTGGCAAGGTTTATCTGTTCTTCGACGAAATCCAAGAGGTGGCTGATTGGGAAAAATGTATCAACTCTTTCCGGGTGGAGCTGGATTGTGATATATACATTACCGGTTCCAACGCCAAGCTGCTTTCCGGTGAGCTTGCCACTTATCTTGCCGGACGGTATGTGGAGTTCGTGATTTACCCGTTTTCATTCAGAGAGTTTATGGAGCTGTATCACACCGTTTACGAAGGTGCAGACGAAAGACAATGCTTTACAAAATATCTGACGCTGGGAGGAATGCCCTATTTGAGCAACCTTCGCTACGACGATGCCGCCAGTCGTCAGTATTTGCGGGACTTGTTCAACTCCGTAGAGCTGAAAGATATTATCAAGCGAAACAATATCCGTGATGTGGATATGCTGGAGAGAATTATTGCTTATATAACTTCCAACATCGGCACTACCTTTTCTTCCACAGCCATTTCCAAGTATCTGAAAAGTGAAGGGCGCTCCGTTTCACCAGAAACGGTACTGAACTACATCAAAGCCTGCACGGACGCATTCCTGTTTTATCAGGTGAAGCGCCAAGACCTCCAGGGAAAGAAAATCCTGACCGTCAACGAGAAATACTATGTTGCAGATCATGGTGTCCGGGAAGCCGTGTACGGTGGCAACATGAAGGACATTAACCTTGTCCTTGAAAATGTTGTCTACATGGAGCTGCTGCGCCGTGGTTATTCTGTGACTGTTGGGAAAGTCTCTGACAAGGAGATTGACTTCGTATGTGAAGATCATGGGAAAAAGCTGTATGTTCAGGTTTCCTATCTACTTGCCTCGGAGGAAACCATCCAGCGTGAGTTTGGGGCGTTTGCCGGTGTTCGTGACAATTTCCCGAAATACGTTGTAACGATGGACGAACTGGATATGAGCCGAGATGGAATCAAACACCGCAATATTCGTGACTTCCTGCTGGCAGAGGAATGGAACTGAAATGTTCTTCTTTCACCAGAAGATATGCAGAAGTTCTTCCAATGCTGAGAATGAAAAAACAATGGTGCCTGACACAATAAATATTATGATATGTCTGTATTTAACCGCTGTATAGAAACCGGGAATGTTCTCTTAATACTGGAATGTTGGCAGGATGTCCACCCGGCGCTTGTCAGTATCCCAGTGAAATGGGAATACAGCTCGCCGTATGGACTTTTGTATGCTCTGAATCCGCCGGATGATGTTATGCAGTTTGAAAACAATGGTGCCTGACACAATAAATATTGTATAAATGTCAATGCTGTTGTGGTACATGTTGTATTCTGCGTAAATGGTATTCATGTTGTGTCTCCTTTAAACCAATAAAAATATAGAAGCATTTCAATCAGTTCACAATGTCACTTTTATTTTGTGTTATACTGTTTTATATAATTTTCTTGCCCTTGTTTTTGCCCTTATCAGAGTTCGTAAACACTGGTGGGACGATATAACGCAAGGGAAACAATAAGGGAAAGCTCACCTGCGATAAACTTTGTGTTTTCAAGGGATTGAGAGATATTTGATAATAAAATATAACAGTTATTAAATCCCTTGGAATATATGAAATCTCAATTCAAGTTTATCGAAATAGAACTCGAATCCATCAAGCTCCATAGAATTCTTAGCTACTGCATCTTTACTTCTAAGCTGCACAGACACTCTTGCACGCAAAACCATCAAACTAAACGGTTTCGTAATATAATCATTTGCCCCAGCGTCCAATCCTGTTACGATATCTACTTCCATGTTATTTACTGTAAGCAGGATAATCGGCACCTGACTGTTTTTCCTTATTTCTCTTACAAAATCAATCCCATTCCCATCCGGCAAGTTCACATCTAATAAAACCAATGTGATATCTTCCTTTTTCAAGATTTCTCTAGCCTCCTGCAAAGTCTGGCACTGATAAAAGAAATAGGAATCATTCTTCAATGCGAGACGTATTCCATCATTTAATTTTTTGTCATCTTCAACAATCAGTAAGTTTTCACTCATATTTTCTCCGCTTTCTTTCAAATTACGCTAATTGTATCATTGCCAGTTTTATAAATCAAATCATTAAATCAAATTTTCCGACAGAAATTATCTTATAAACAGCAAAAAGCTCCCGAAGGAGCTTTCCACGCTTTAAATATACACTAATTCTTTTAACACAATCTCTTCCGCTGCATTCCGGATGTTATTTACAACTCCAACCCACGCCATCTGATCACGAGCTTTCAATTCTTCTGTAACGCCTTGCTTCTCCATCATCTGACGCACCAGAACATCCATTCTCTCGTGTGCTTCATCATCCACAGCATTCAGATGTGCTGTCAGCCTGTCTTCCAACATATACAGAGAATACATTGCCGGACGATGCTCTTTAAGATATGTCTTTCGCATCATTCCATATTTCCCATAATGCGGTTCTTCATCTGTACTGACAAGATTCGGATAGTAAATTCCGTCTGCGCCAAGTGTGTAGGTTCCACCCATTTTTTCAAATGTGCTTTTCATGTGTTATTCCTCCTTGAAATCAGCGATATCCTTAAATCATCGCAAAATATTTCAGGGCAGCCTTGATAGCATCTTCTTTCTCTTTCGGACACTGTAGCACTTTGGGATTTTCTGTCTTTGGCAGATTATAGTTTTCTCCCACTTCAATTCCACATTTGCGTTTTACCTGAGAAATATATAAATTTGAAACCTTCAAGCCAAATTCTTTCAGCACATAATCTTTGATTTCCTGATAGGTTGCTTTCAACTCGGCACTGGTGGCATCCAGCTCGTCCAGGTCTAAGTCAATCTCTATCGTGTCATCTGGTTTTTGTTGGGACAAAAGAACAACCGTCTCCACACTCACCGTCTGCCCAAACATATCACAGCCCCGCACCCGCTTCACCTCATACCCGTTTTCACACAGGAACTTCAGGTCACGCGCTAACGTTGCCGAATCACAGCTTACATAAACCACGCGTTTTGGAAACATCTGCACGATCGTTTCCAGGCATTTTGTATCACAGCCTTTGCGTGGCGGATCAACTACAATCACATCCGGGGTGAGCATCTGTACATCCGTAGCCGCATCCATGTCAGATACCTCTGCACCCGATACACCGGAAGATATACCGGAAGATATCCCGGAATCGCCCCGCCGCATCCGCTCATAGAACTCCGGCAGAACCTCCTCCGCCTTTCCGACAAAAAATTCTGCATTGGTGATGCCGTTCAGCTTTGCATTTTCTTTTGCATCGGCGATTGCCTGCGGAACAATTTCCACACCGTAGACCTGTTTTGCCCGCTGGGCTAAAAACAGGGAGATCGTTCCGATGCCACAGTATAAGTCCCATACCGATTCCTCGCCGGTTAAGCCGGCGTAAGCAAGTGCCGTCGAGTAAAGTTTCTCCGTTTGGATCGGATTTACCTGATAAAAAGACTGCGGAGAGATACGGTAGGCAATGCCATCCCCTTCCACCTGCCAGTCTGCTCCGGTCCTAAGATGAATATAGTCCGTAATATACGGACTGCCCCAGAGAGTCTCCACTTTTTCTCCAAGGATCACATTTGTATTTTTCTGATTGATATTAATGGAGATGCTGGTCATGCCCTCCAACTTTACAAGCTCTTCCACCAAAGCGTCCGCATACGGCAGCTTCGTCCGGTTGATCACAAGACAGACCATCCATTCCTTTGTCGTATGACCGTAACGTGTCAGCACATGGCGCACTACGCCCCGGTTCGTTTTTTCATCATACGGCTCGATCCGGTATTTTTCCATAAAAGAAAGAACTGTTTCCAGAATTTTTTCATTCATCGGCATTCCCAACAGACAATTCCGGTTTGGAATAATCGTATGAGTTCTGCCTGCATAAAATCCTGTAACAGTCCTTCCCTCTCTGTCTCTCCCCACTGGAAACTGTGCCTTATTGCGGTAGTGATACGGCTCGTCCATGCCGATGATCGGCTCCATGACCTGTTCTAACATTTCCTCCGAAAAACCGCCGATGCGTTTTAAATTATTTCGGATCTTCCGTTGTTTGAATTCCAACTGTTTTTCATAGGAAAGCGCCTGAATCTGGCAGCCACCGCAGGAGCGGTGAAACTCGCACGGTGGAGTCACACGGTCCTTCGATGGCTCTAAAATCTCAAGCAGACGGGCATAGCCATAATTTTTTTTCATCTTCATGATCTTCACGCTGACCACATCACCGATCAACGCATCCTTGACAAAAAGCGGAATGTTATCCACTTTTCCAATTCCTTCCCCATCCACTCCCATATCTTCTATTCTGATTGTCAAAACATCATTTTTCTTCATTGCGATCCCCAGCCTTTATTCTGCCGTTTTACGGATATTCGTGCCTAAGAAACGGTTAAAGCCCTGCCACTCGGTATTTCCCTGCGGCACTGCTGCTAATGCCTCTTTCATGGTCTGCATCTTTGCATCAACGTTGTCGGCAAAGCTGAGAGCCATTGCCTCGACTAGAGCCGGTTTTTTCGGAGAACCAAATTCCAGCTCCCCATGATGGGATAAAATGCAGTGCTTCAATTCATTTGCAAGCTGCACCGGGAAATCCGGAATTGCCCGGATATGCTCACTGATCATCTCCGTACCGATAATGATATGACCTAAAAGCTGGCCCTCATCCGTATAATCATTCTGTGGAAATCTTGAAATCTCCTCTAACTTTCCGATGTCATGGAACATTCCTGCACAGATCAGAAGGTCGCGGTGGATGATCGGATAGTTGCCTGCATAAAAATCACAGATCTTTGTTACGCTTAACGTATGCTCTAACAGGCCACCGACAAATCCGTGATGGACACTCTTCGCAGCGGAATGGAACTGAAAACGTTTTGCGAACTCCTCATCCTCAAAAAAGCTGCCTGCAAGCTGTCTTAAATATGGATTCTTAATGCTGCGGACAAAGTCCAAAAGCTCCGCATACATCTGTGGAATATCCTTGTCACTGATCGGCAGATATTCTGTCGGATCAAATTCTCCCTCCTGTGCCACACGCACTCTCTTAATGTTTAACTGCAATGCCCCCTGAAAAGAGGTAACATCTCCATTGACCTGAACATAGTCAAGAGCGTCAAACTCATCGATTCCAATCGAACCGACATCCCAGATTTTTGCATCCAAAGTTCCGGTCTTATCCTGTAAGATCACATTTTCATAAGGTTTGCCCGCTTTCGTTAATGCGGTTTGTTTAAATTTGCAAAGGTAAATTTCACTAATTCTTTCTCCTTCTCGGAGTGATTCAATATATTTCATAATCAATCTGCACGTTGTGCATCCTTTCTAAAAAATCTCGTTTTTTCCTTTTTATTATACGGTTTTGCCGTATTTGTTGCAAGAAATTTCTAATGTCCCTTTTTTTCCTTTCTTTTTCCTTTTCATTCAAAACAATTTGGGGTAAAATATCCTTAATAAATGTATGGAGAATCAGAATGAACGAAAAAGCATTAAGAACCTTAGAATATCACAAAATCATAGATCTGCTCGTGCGCCACGCAAACTGCGAGGCAGCAAAGCAGCGTTGTAAAAAATTAACACCTATGACATCTCTTGCAGATATCGAAACAGCACAGAGACAGACTGCGGATGCACTAAGCCGCATTTTCAAAAAAGGAAGTCTTTCTTTTTTAGGCGTTCACGATGTCACCGCTTCCATGAAGCGTCTTGAAATCGGAGCTGCCTTAAGCATTGAGGAACTGCTGCACTTAGCATCCTTATTAGAAGTTGCAAAACGTGCCAAAGCATATTCAAGGAATGACCGCACGGAGGAAGCCGAGACTTCCGATTCCTTGGATGAATTTTTTGACGGTATCGAACCGCTGACTCCACTCTTAGAAGAGATCCGCAGATGTATCATTTCTTCTGATGAGATCAGTGATGAAGCCAGCAGTGGATTAAAAGCAGTCCGCCGCAGCATGAAAGGTATGCAGGATAAGATTCACTCGCAGATGAACAGCATTTTAAATTCCGCTTCTGCGAGTGGTCTCTTACAGGACAACGTTATTACCATGCGTAACGGACGCTACTGCCTGCCGGTAAAATCCGAGTATAAAAATCAGGTTTCCGGTATGGTGCATGACCAGTCCTCCACCGGTTCCACACTGTTTATCGAACCACTCGCTGTTGTGAATTTAAATAATGAATTAAAAGAACTTTATTTAAAAGAACAGGAAGAGATTGAAAAGATCCTCGCTGATCTGAGCAACTTAGTCTCTGAATATATTCCATATATTTTAGAAGACTATCGCATTTTATCGGAACTTGACTTTATCTTTGCAAAGGCATTGCTTGCAAAAGATTATAACGGAACTGCCCCGGTCTTTAATACCGACGGACGCATCCGCATCCGCAAGGGTCGTCATCCGTTGTTAGACCCGAAACGGGTGGTACCAATCGATATCCACCTTGGCACCGATTTTGATCTGTTGATCGTAACCGGACCGAATACCGGTGGTAAAACCGTTTCTTTAAAGACCGTTGGACTTTTTACACTAATGGGACAGGCAGGACTTCACATTCCGGCAAACGATAACAGTGAGTTGTCCGTTTTTACAGACGTATTTGCCGATATTGGAGATGAGCAGAGTATTGAACAGAACCTGAGTACCTTCTCTTCCCATATGACCAATATCGTTTCGATCTTAGAACATGTCAATGAGCAGTCATTAGTGCTCTTTGATGAGCTTTGTGCGGGAACCGATCCGACGGAGGGTGCGGCACTGGCTATTTCCATTTTGTCACAGCTTCATAGCCGCGGCATCCGTACCATGGCAACGACGCATTACAGCGAGATCAAGGTTTTTGCCCTTTCTACGGAAGGTGTGGAAAATGCCTGCTGTGAATTTGACATGGAGACTTTAAGCCCGACCTATCGTCTTTTAATCGGTATTCCGGGAAAAAGTAACGCATTTGCCATCTCCGGAAAGCTCGGCTTAGACGCTTCCATTATCGAGGATGCCAAGTCCAGAATTACGGAAAACGAAGAGAACTTTGAGGATCTGATCGCACGTTTAGAGGACAGCCGTTTAACGATTGAAAAAGAACAGGCAGAAATTTCGTCTTACAAAGCAGAAATTGAGACCTTGAAAAAACGTTTAGAGGAAAAACAGGAACGTCTGGATAACAGCCGTGAAAAAATCCTGCGTGAAGCAAATGAAGAAGCTCACAAGATCCTGCGTGAAGCAAAAGAAGTCGCAGATGAATCTATCCGCAATTTCCAGAAATACGGAAAAGTCAATGCGGACAACAAGACCATGGAAAAAGAGCGTACCAAGCTGCGTAATAAGATGAACGAAGTCGAAAAGAATATGGCAATGAAGCCTAAGGCCCCTGCGAATACGAAGGCTCCGAAAAACCTCCGTATCGGTGACTCTGTCAAGGTCTTAAGCATGAACTTAAAGGGAACGGTGCACACGCTTCCGGATGCCAAAGGCAACCTTTTCGTACAGATGGGTATTTTACGCTCACAGGTCAATATCAATGACTTAGTGCTTTTAATCGATGATACGAATACCAATGAGAAAAAATTCAGAAAGACCAGTGCCGGTAAGATCAAGATGAATAAAAGTGCTACCATTTCCACGGAGATCAAACTGCTTGGCATGACTGTGGATGAGGCACTCAGCGAACTGGACAAATATTTGGATGATGCTTACCTTGCACACCTCTCCTCCGTGCGTATCGTACACGGAAAAGGAACCGGAGCACTCAGAAATGCCGTGCATGGTTATCTGAAAAAATCAAAATACATTAAGAATTATCATTTAGCAGAATTTGGCGAAGGCGATGCCGGAGTAACGATTGCCGAATTCAAATAGAAAGAGGGAACTACTATGAACAAGCAAAAAATTCTCATCGTTGACGATGATGCAAATATTGCGGAACTGATCGCACTCTATTTAACGAAGGAATGTTTTGATACCAGAATGGTACATGATGGAGAAATGGCATTAGAGGTCTTTGACAACTACCAGCCAAACCTGATTATTTTAGATCTGATGCTGCCGGGCATTGACGGCTATCAGGTCTGCCGTGAGATCCGTGCAAAATCAAACACTCCGATCATCATGCTCTCTGCCAAAGGCGAAGTCTTTGACAAGGTATTAGGACTGGAACTGGGTGCTGATGACTATATGTTAAAACCGTTTGATACCAAAGAACTGGTTGCAAGGGTTAAAGCCGTATTACGCCGCTATCAGCCGGTCAGTCCAAACGCCGTACAGAATCCGAATTTAAAATGTGTCAGCTATGATGACTTAGTCGTAAATCTTTCGAATTACTCGGTTCTCTACTATGACAAAGCCATTGAGATGCCTCCAAAGGAATTGGAACTGCTCTATTTTCTGGCTTCTTCACCAAATCAGGTATTTACCAGAGAACAGCTTTTAGACAACATCTGGGGCTATGAATATATCGGTGATACCAGAACCGTAGATGTCCATGTCAAACGTCTGCGTGAAAAGATCAAGGATCACGACCACTGGCGGATTGCTACGGTATGGGGCATTGGATACAAGTTTGAAGTGAAATGAGGATAAGATATGAAACGGACACTCCTGACGAAAATTTTTCTTGGATTTCTGCTCTTTGGGCTGTGTGGCTTTTTGATCGTGGCAACCTTTACATCGAAGCTTTCTTTTGACAAATTAAAACACGATGAAGTGACCAATCTCACAGAGGCAGCCTCATCCGTTGCTGATGTGCTAAATTCCCATACCGAAGAGCGCCTCATACTTTCCGAGGAGGAAAAGTCCTCAGTTTCTTACCTGTGCCGTTATTTAGATTCTCCAATCTGGATCTTAAAAGAAGACGGGACCATTCTCTATACGTTTACAGGCAAAACGGATAGCTCCTGTACAGAGACGATTCCGACTTTCTCCATTCATGACTTCGGTTCTACCCATTTTCTGATCGGTGACTTTTACGGATATTTTTGCGAAAATCATCTGAGTGTTGCCTCTGAATTCAAATGGGGAACAGATTCCACCGGATATGTCATCATACATAAACCCTTACAGGAATTTTACAAATTTCATAATGAGCTTTTAAATATCTCCTATATGTCCTGGGGACTTTTGTTCGTGTTCTCCGCAGTGCTGTTTATCTGCTTTGCTATCTTGGTTTACCGCCCGATTCGTACACTTTCTATCGGCGCAAAAGAATATGCAAAAGGCAATTACAGTAAAAAAATTCCTGTTCATGGCAATGATGACGAGCTTGGCTACATCGCTGCCTCGTTAAATTACATGGCTTCTAATTTAGATACGATTGAAGAAACGCAGCGGAATTTTATTTCCAATGTTTCACACGATTTCCGTTCCCCGCTGACCTCAATCCGTGGATATGTGGATGCCATGCTTGACGGAACAATTCCTCCTGAAATGCAAGAAAAATACCTGAATATTATATTATTTGAAACGGAACGTCTGACAAAGCTCACAGAGAGTCTCTTAGAGTTGAACAAATACGAATCACGAAAAGTCATTCTGGAGATGACCGATTTTGATATCAATGGCATGATCCGGCAGATCTGCGAAACCTTTGAAGGAACCTGCAAAGAAAAGCATCTTTCTTTTGAGCTGTTACTTTCTTCCGGTTCTCTTCGTGTCCATGCCGATATGGGAAAGATCCAGCAGGTGCTTTATAATTTGATCGACAATGCCATCAAATTTTCCCACTTTGATTCTAAGATTACGATTGAAACGATTTCCCGCAATGGAAAAGCCTATATTTCCATCAAAGACTATGGTATGGGTATTCCGAAAGACTGCGTCACCAAAATCTGGGAGCGTTTCTACAAGACAGACCTCTCCCGTGGCAGGGACAAACGCGGCACCGGGCTCGGCCTTTCGATCGTAAAAGAAATTGTCGAAGCACATGATGAAAATATCAACGTCATCAGTACGGAAGGTGTTGGCACAGAGTTTATTTTTACGCTGACCTTAACCTAAGTGAGATAAATGCTGTGCCTGCTCTAACTGTTCCTTCGGTACACGGATTCTGTATTCACAGGATACCTCCGGCTTTTCACCGAATTGATCTAACGCCATTCCCCTGCTGCCGAGATTCCTCATCGTATTTCCATTCGTAGATATTTTATACGGTATCTGATGTTCTTCTAAAATATGAATTACTCGGTTTTTCTCTTCCATGGAATATGTACAAAAAAGCTCACTGTATAATTTCATAACGTTTACTGCCTCCATCTTTATTAAATATTATTTATATTCTACAATACCTTTAGGATATTTACAATACAATGATCCTATTTTACAATCCCTTCAAGATACTTCACTCAGAGATAATATTTCATCACATAAAAAGACCCGCATGAGGTACATTTCAAATACCTCATGCGGGTCATATTTACGGTCTCTTATACTAACTCAAGTACAACTTCTAAAGCACCGTCACCTTTACGCTGTCCGATTTTGATGATTCTTGTGTAACCACCGTTGCGGTCTGCATATTTTGGTGCGATTTCTGTGAATAACTTATCACATAAATCAACCTGTTTTGTGTTTTTCTTTCTCTTAGCACCCTCTGTTGGAACTTCTTTTACAGGGTAGAGAACTTTTAACATCTGTCTTCTTGCATGTAAGCGGGAAGGCATATCTTTTTTGATGGTTTTTTCTACTTCATCATATACAGTAACTTTTTTACCATCTACAACTTCTTTTACTCTCTTGCCTTCAGCGTCTTTGCGAGGAACCTTTGCTGTTACGGTTACTTCTTCAAAGTTGTCTTTTTCTTTTACAGCTAAGGCGATTAAACCTTCAGCTACTTTCCGAACTTCTTTCGCTTTTGCTTCTGTGGTAACAATTTTTCCATTGTATAATAATGCTGTTACCTGGTTTCTGATTAAGGCTTTTCTCTGATCTGAGGTTCTGCCTAATTTACGATATTTTGCCATTTGCTTATCCTCCATTTGTGGAACATCCGGCCACGCTCTTTGGTCTTACTTACCGAATGTCATTGACTGCCACTCATGGATATCCCTTGCCGTGCCTGAATGGTCTTACCGGCTCGGTATTCCATATGTGCGTTAAAGTCTACATGCCAATCCAAAAATAAGGTGATTCCTTATTCCTCTCCCTGATTCAACTGTAAACCTAATTCTTTTAATTTTGCTAATACTTCTTCTAAAGACTTGCGTCCTAAGTTACGAACTTTCATCATATCTTCCGGTGTGCGGTTGGTCAACTCTTCTACCGTGTTGATTCCTGCACGTTTCAGACAATTGTAGGAACGAACGGATAACTCTAATTCGTCAATGTTCATCTCAAGAACTTTGCCCTTTTCATCATCCTCTTTTTCTACCATTACTTCTGCTGTCTTAGCATTTTCTGAAAGGTCGATAAATAAATTCAAATGCTCGCTTAATACTTTTGCTGCCAGGCTGACTGCCTCATCCGGCTCAATAGCACCATTGGTATATACATCTAATGTCAATTTGTCGTAATCGGTGATCTGACCAACACGAGTATTGGCAACGGTAAGGTTTACACGCTCTACCGGTGTGTAGATGGAATCTACTGCGATGACACCAATCGGTACATCTTCACTCTTATTCTTATCGGCACTGACATAACCTCTGCCCTTTGTAATGGTTAATTCCATATACAGTCTGCAGTCCGGACCGCCATTTAAGTGTGCGATCACAAGTTCAGGATTCATGATCTGAACGTCTCCGTCCACATGAATATCTGCTGCGGTTACTACGCCTTCGCCTTCAAATTCAATGTAAGCAACTTTCGCCTCGTTAGATGTGCTGTTATCTCGAATGGCAAGATTTTTGATGTTCATGATAATCTCTGTCACATCTTCTTTTACTCCCGGAATGGAAGAAAATTCGTGTAACACACCATCAATCTTAACCTGACTTACTGCTGCACCTGGTAAAGAAGAAAGCATAATTCTTCTCAGAGAGTTTCCAAGTGTTGTACCATACCCTCTCTCGAGAGGTTCTACGACAAATCTGCCGTATTTTTTATCTTCTGAAATCTCAGCGATATCAATTTTGGGTCTTTCAAACTCAAACACTACAAAGTCCCTCCTTTTCGGGTATCATTGCTTTACATATTATTTAGAATATAACTCGACAATGAGCATCTCGTCTACAGGTACGTCAATTGCTTCTCTGGATGGTAACTCTTTTACAGTTGCCTGTAAGCCTTCCTGATTTACGTCTAACCACTCAGGAATTAATCTTCCGCCTGTAACCTCTAAGATATCTTTGTATCTCTGCATTCCTTTGCATTTTTCTTTGATTTCAACAACATCGCCTGCTTTTACTAAGTAAGAAGGAATGTTTACCTGCTTGCCGTTTACTAAAACATGCTTATGGTCTACGATCTGTCTTGCTTCTCTTCTTGTTCTTGCAAAACCGGATCTGAATACTACGTTGTCTAATCTGCTTTCAAGAATAACCATCAGATTTGTACCTGTCTGACCTTTCATTCTATCAGCTTTTTTGTAGTAATTACGGAAAGGTTTTTCTAATACACCGTAGATGAATTTTGCTTTCTGTTTTTCTCTTAACTGAAGACCGTACTCAGACATCTTCTTGTTTGCTCTTTTTAATTCTCTTTTTGATTTCTTATCATATCCTAAATAAACCGGATCCAAACCTAAAGATCTGCATCTCTTTAAGACTGGTGTTCTATTTACTGCCATCTTAGACTTACCTCCTAATTAAACTCTTCTGCGTTTTGGCGGGCGACAACCGTTGTGTGGTACAGGGGTTACGTCCTTGATGCTTAATACTTCGAGTCCACATGCCTGAAGCGCACGGATTGCTGCTTCTCTACCTGAACCCGGTCCCTTTACCATAACATCTACTGTCTTTAATCCGTGTACAAGAGCTGCTTTTGTTGCAGTCTCTGCCGCCATCTGAGCAGCATAAGGAGTAGATTTCCTTGAACCTCTAAATCCAAGACCACCGGCACTTGCCCATGATAAAGCATTTCCTTCAGCATCTGTAATTGTTACGATTGTGTTATTGAAAGATGACTGAATATGTGCCTGTCCGCGTTCAACGTTTTTCTTTACACGCTTTTTTGTCACTTTTTTTGTAACTTTTTTAGCCATATCTAAACTAACCTACTTTCTTTATGATTCGTTATGTTGCTTATTTCTTCTTGTTTGCAACTGTTCTCTTAGGACCTTTTCTTGTTCTTGCGTTTGTCTTTGTCTTCTGACCACGAACAGGAAGTCCTTTTCTATGACGGATACCACGATAGCATCCAATCTCCTGTAATCTCTTGATATTGAGTGCGATCTCTCTTCTGAGATCACCTTCTACAGTCTGAGTCTCATCGATGACTGCACTGATTCTCTTTACTTCTTCGTCAGTTAAATCTCTGACACGCGTATCCGGATTTACGTTTGCTGCCTCAAGAATACGGTTAGAGCTTACTCTTCCGATTCCATAAATATAAGTCAAACCAATCTCAACACGTTTTTCTCTTGGTAAATCTACACCTGCAATACGAGCCATGTGTGTTAACCTCCATTATTCCTATCTGTTTTTTCTATTTCGGAACAAACCCATGCAGCTGCGGTTTCCCGCCCTGAAATGTGTGCATACACCTGCTCCTCTGGTTACTGCCCTCTGGCATGAAAATGATATATGCCTCTCGGTATTAAAGCATACACCTGGTTTTATTATGAATAGCGTGAGTTTGAGGATGTCACGCTACAGCCGCACATAATAGCTACAATTAACCTTGTCTCTGTTTGTGTTTCGGATTCTCACAGATTACTCTGATGCTTCCTTTTCTTTTGATCACTTTGCATTTTTCGCAAATTGGCTTTACGGATGATCTTACTTTCACAGCAAATTCTCCTTTCTTATCTTTCGGTCATTGACCGTCTTAAGCACCCCACGCAATCCCCCGAACCCTTGATTTTCCTTGGTTTTGGGCATAGTGGTAGGGCATATTTCAAAAGCGTCCGACTAACATTATAGCACGGACGCTTTTAAAAATCAATATGTTTTTTATGTCTTATTTATCTCTGTCTTATTTATCTCTCCAGATAATTCTGCCCTTGGTCAGATCATATGGAGACATCTCTATGGTTACCTTGTCTCCAGGTAAGATACGGATAAAGTTCATACGGAGCTTTCCGCTGATATGTGCCAGTATCTGGTGGCCATTCTCTAATTCTACCTGAAACATTGCGTTTGGAAGTTTTTCTACAACAGTTCCTTCTACTTCAATTACATCTGCTTTTGACATTTTATTTCCTCCTCTTATATGAATCCCTTGATTCCTATTCCTGATTTTCTCCGGTTCCGGCGGATGTTTCCTGCCTGAAACCTGCACTGTATAATTTCATGGACCGTTTTACAGACTCATTTGTGATGCCTGCCTCTAAAATGCTGCACAGTTCTGCCGGTATCCGGTGTATGACCTGCACATGCTTTTTTCGCTTTTTCTTTGGCTTATCTAACGGTCTTGTTGTTCCATTGACAAGATACACAAATTCCTCTTCTTCTTTTAATATGAAGTAAAGCTGATTTTTATCATGCCCTGCTTTTGATTTTGCAAACTGGATGTTCATCAGTCTTCCTCTCCCTACATGCTCTCAAGTTCTTTGTCTGTAAGTGTCAGAATCTCCGGTTCTCCATCTGTGATCAGAATTGTGTTCTCATAATGTGCGGATAGGGATGAGTCCTCTGTTACTACTGTCCAGTCATCTCCTAACCACTCCACATCCGGCCGTCCCTCATTGATCATCGGCTCGATTGCCAGTGTCATCCCCTGCCGCAGTTTAATTCCTCTGCGGACCTGTCTGAAATTCGGAATTTCCGGTTCTTCATGTAAGTGCGTTCCTATGCCGTGTCCGACCAAATCCGTTACGACACCATAGCCAAAGCTCTCTGCATAATCGCCTATGGCTGCTGATATCTCATGTAAATGATTCCCGGCTTTTGCATATTTAATGCCTTCAAAAAAACTCTGTCTTGTTCTTTCTATTAATAATGCCGCATTTTTTGAAATCTCACCTACTCCGTGTGTGCGTGCCGCATCCGAATGATATCCTTTGTAGATGACACCGATGTCAAGGCTGACGATGTCGCCTTCCTGAATGTGGTGTTTCTTATTTGGAATACCATGTACTACTTCTTCATTAACGGATACGCAGACACTTGCCGGATATCCCTGATAGTCTTTAAAGGACGGAATACATCCGTAGCTTCGTATCATTTCTTCACCAAGACGGTCTATTTCATAGGTAGACATTCCCGGTCTGAGTGCCTCACCAAGGTTCTGATGAACCTTGGCTAAGATTTTTCCGGCGGCTCTCATAAGTTCGATTTCTCTCGCAGATTTAATGGTAACTGACATACTTTATTCTCCCAGAATAGCTACGATGGAAGCAAATCCGTCTTCTACTGAAAGTGTTCCGTCGATCTCTTTTAAGATGCCCTGTTTTGCATAGTACTCGATCAATGGCTGTGTCTGCTCATGGTAAACACCAAGACGTTTTAATACGGTCTCCGGCTGATCGTCTGCTCTGAACTGTAATTCTCCACCACAGCTGTCGCAGATTCCCTCTTTTTTCGGTGGGATGTTTACGATGTGGTATGGTGTACCGCATTTTACGCATACGCGTCTTCCGGACATTCTCTCAACGATTTTTTCATCTGCTAACTCGATGTCTAATGCATAATCCATCTTTTCGTTGATCTTTGTCAGGGCTGCATCTAATGCTTCTGCCTGTGGAATGGTGCGTGGGAATCCGTCTAATACGAATCCGTTCTTGCAGTCATCCTGCTGGATACGATCCATTACTAAATCACAGGTCAGCTCATCCGGTACTAATAATCCCTGATCCATGTACTCTTTTGCTTTTTTGCCTAACTCTGTTCCTTCTTTGATGTTTGCGCGGAAAATATCACCTGTTGAGATATGTGGGATTCCATATTTCTCAGAGATTTTCTTTGCATGAGTTCCTTTTCCTGCTCCAGGAGCACCTAACATAATAATCTTCATAGAAAATCCTCCTTTTTGTTCTGATTTGTTTTTTCACTTTTTCTATGTAATATTCCTATTCGGTAATATTCTTTTCTCCAATTATAAGTACACCATTTTCATTCAATGTATAATTGTAATTTCTCCTATAAACACCTTTGGAGATACGGCTACGCCTGTATCTCCCTAGGTTTCTTTATTAAATTAATCGTTTAAAAAGCCTTTATAATTACGAACTCTCATCTGAGATTCGATCTGCTTTAAGGTCTCTATTACAACACCTACGATAATGATGATGGATGTTCCACCGAAACTTACACTCGCTCCAAATATTCCATTAAAGAAAATTGGGATGATCGCTACAATGGTCAAACCAATGGCACCAATGAAGATGATATGGTTTGAAATCTTTGATAAGTAATCGCTGGTTGGTTTTCCCGGACGGATTCCCGGTATAAAGCCACCTGCTTTTTTCATATTGTTTGCGATCTCCAATGGATTGAATGTAATGGATGTATAAAAATATGCAAACAGAATCAGCAATATAATATATACAACCAATCCAATACTGTAAATCGGTTCATCCGGATTACACCAGTTTGACTGTGATAATCCTTTTAATATTTTGCTTCCAACGCCGTCTCCGTTGTTCTTTCTTGCAATCGTTGCAATGACAACCGGGAACTGCATCAGGGACTGTGCAAAGATAACCGGGATTACGCCGGCTGTGTTAACTTTCAGCGGAATGTATGTTGACTGACCGCCTACCTGTTTTCTTCCCTGAATTTTTTTGGAATACTGTACCGGAATCTTGCGTACTGCATCCTGAAGGATTACTACGAATACAACCGTCACTAAGATGATCGCTGCAATAATGGCTGCTGCAAGTACTCCTTTTGCAATGGTCTTACCTTTGATAAACTGATCAAACAGTGCTGTCAGATCAGCCGGGATACGGGAGATAATATTGATGGTAAGTACGATGGAAATACCATTTCCTACGCCTCTCTCTGTAATTCTCTCACCGATCCACATCAGAATGGTAGATCCTGCTGTTAACGTCGTAACTACTAATAATACATTGATCACATTGAATTTATCCAGATATCCGCTTCTTCCGAAACCAATTGCCATTGCGATCGCTTCTACTAATGCAAGGATCACACTTAAGTAACGGGTTATCTTTGTAATCTTCTTTCTTCCCTCTTCTCCATCTTTCTGAAGTTCTTCCAGCTTCGGAATTGCAATTGTTAAAAGCTGGATGATAATAGAAGATGTAATATACGGCGTAATGTTTAATGCAAACACAGACATCTGATAGAAAGAACCACCTGTGATTGCATCAAGGAAGCTGAATGCATCGCCTCCCTGATTTGCAAACCAGTTCGCAAATACCTCACTGTTTACACATGGAATCGGTAGCTGAGAACCGATTCGGATTACTATGAGCATCAGAAACGTATAACCTATACGTTTCCGAATATCCTCAATCTTAAAAGCATTGCGAAGTGTTTCTAACATTAGATCACCTCTGCTTTTCCACCAAGAGCCTCAATTTTTTCTTTTGCGCTTGCGCTGAATGCATTTGCCTGAACTGTAAGCTTCTTAGTCAATTCACCGTTTCCAAGAATCTTTACTCCATCTCTTGGATTCTTAACAATTCCTCTTTCAATTAATGTATCTACTGAAACAACTGCATCATTGTCGAAGTTTTCCAATACAGAGATATTTACAGCTACGATCTCTTTGCTGTTTCTGTTCTTAAATCCCCTCTTTGGTAATCTTCTGTATAATGGCATCTGGCCACCTTCAAAGCCCGGTCTTGGAGCTCCTGAACGCGCTTTCTGACCTTTATGTCCTTTTCCGGCTGTCTTACCATTTCCTGAACCGTGTCCACGTCCTCTTCTGAAATTATCGCTGTGCTTTGAACCTGCTGCAGGGCTTAAGTTTGATAAGTCCATTGTGACACCTCCTATCTGTTATTTTTTAGATTTCCTCTACTTTGATTAAATGTCTAACATTCTGAATCATACCCTGGGTAGCTTTATTATTCGGAAATTCTTTAGACTGTCCAATCTTTCTCAATCCTAAAGCTTCTACCGTCTTTTTGTTTTTTGGAACGGCACCAATGGTTGATTTCACAAGTGTGATTTTTAATTTATCTGCCATTTTTTACACCCTCCTAACCGAGAATCTCTTCTACAGATTTTCCGCGAAGTCTTGCAACTTCTTCCGGGGATTTTAACTGACTTAAAGCATTGATCGTAGCAAGTACAACGTTCTGCTTGTTGTTAGATCCCAGTGATTTTGTACGGATGTTCTTGATTCCTGCTAACTCACATACGTTACGCGCAGGACCACCAGCGATTACACCGGTACCTTCCGGAGCCTTTTTCAGTAACACGGAAGCTCCTGTGTGCTTTCCGGTAATATCATGTGTAATACTGTTGTTCTCATCTAATTTTACAGTGATGAGTTTTTTCATTGCATCTTCTTTTCCTTTGCGGATTGCTTCAGGAATTTCAGCTGCTTTACCTAAACCGGCACCTACATGTCCATTGCCGTCACCGACAACAACTAAAGCTGTAAAACGGAAGTTACGTCCACCTTTAACAACTTTTGTTACACGTTTAATTGATACCACTTTTTCGGTTAACTCAAACTGACTAGCATCAATGATCTCACGTTTCATGTATCGTTTCCTCCTTAAAATTTCAATCCAGCTTCTCTAGCTGCGTCTGCTAAAGCCTGAACTTTTCCTGCATATATGAAACCGCCTCTATCAAAGATAACTGTCTCAATACCTTTATCCAATGCTTTCTTTGCAACTACTGTTCCAAGATATGCTGCTGCATCAACGTTATTGGTCTTTTCTAATTCAGCTTTTACATCTTTGTCAAGTGTGGAAGCTGCAACCAGAGTATTTCCAACTGTATCGTCAATAATTTGAGCATACATATGATTATTACTTCTGAATACAGCTAAACGAGGTCTCTCGGCTGTTCCAGAAAGGTGATTACGCATTCTTCTGTGTTTTTTCTCACGAACTAATGCTCTAGATTTTTTATTAACCATTTTCCGTCACTCCTTTAATTATTTCTTACCAGTCTTACCAACTTTACGTCTGATTACTTCATCAGCATACTTGATTCCTTTGCCCTTATATGGCTCAGGTCTTCTCTTGTCTCTGATTTCTGCCGCATATTGGCCAACTTTTTCTTTATCAATACCTGAGATGACAATCTTGTTACCATCTACTTTGGACTCTAAACCTTCCGGATCTTCCATTTCTACCGGATGGGAATATCCTAAATGCAATGTCAATACTTTGCCTGACTTCTGAGCTCTGTAACCTACTCCGTTTACCTCTAACTCTTTGGTATATCCGTCTGTTACACCGATTACCATGTTGTTGATCAGAGTTCTTGTCAGACCATGTAAGGATTTCATTTTCTTTAAATCATTTGGTCTGGTAACGATGATCTCGTCGCCTTCCTTTTTGATTTCCATTTCTGTAGGGAGTGTTCTCTCAAGAGTTCCCTTTGGACCTTTTACAGTCACATGATTATTTTCTGCAATATCAACAGTTACGCCTGCCGGTACTGCGATTGGCATTCTTCCTATACGTGACATGCCCGTACCTCCTAAAATTTTGTTTGAATCTGTCCTGATGAATGGACAGGTTGCTAATACTATATCTTTACTTTATGGCAGTTCCACTCTTCCGCTCGACTAACACGCTGTCTTCGCCTACGGCTCGCCACCGCTAAGTCTCGGGAAGGGCTTTCTCACTAACCTCATGCTGCGCCTTACGGCTTGCATTCGCTAAGTGTTCAATGCCTACCAAACAAATGCTAATACTTCGCCACCAACCTGAAGTTTTCTGGCTTCTTTGTCTGTGATAACACCCTGGTTTGTGGAAAGGATTGCAATTCCTAAGCCACCAAGTACTCTCGGGATCTCATCCTTGCCTGCGTATACACGAAGACCCGGTTTGGAAATTCTCTTAATACCAGTGATGATTTTTTCATTCTTGTCTGCACCATATTTTAATGTCATATGGATGTTCTTAAATGCACCATCATCTACGATTTCATATGAAGCAATATATCCCTCTTTTACAAGAATATCTGCAATCGCTAATTTCATTTTGGAAGATGGAACATCTACTGTATCATGTTTCGCAGTATTTGCATTACGGATTCTTGTAAGCATATCTGCAATTGGATCACTCATTGTCATGATTGTGTTTCCTCCTGTTATTCTGTTTAAGCTTCGATAACTGTGTTTCACAAGGATGCTCCGTTCGCTAACCTCGACTTTCGCCTTTGGCTCGGTCTCGCTAATCTCACGGAACGCCCTCGCACTAACCTCATGCTGCGCCTTACGGCTTGCATTCGCTAAGTGCTTTCGGGCTACCAGCTAGCTTTCTTTACTCCTGGGATCTGTCCTTTATATGCTAACTCACGGAAGCATACACGGCAGATACCATATTTTCTTAAATATGCATGTGGGCGACCACAGATTCTGCAACGATTGTATTCTCTGGTAGAGAATTTCTGCTTACGCTGCTGTTTTACTTTCATTGATTTCTTAGCCATTAAAATTCCCTCCTATTATTTTGCAAACGGCATATTAAACTGTGTTAATAATTCACGCGCCTCTTCGTCGGTCTTTGCAGTAGTAACAAAGATGATATCCATACCTCTTACTTTGTCTACCTTGTCATACTCGATCTCCGGGAAAATTAACTGCTCTTTAATACCAAGTGCGTAGTTACCTCTTCCGTCAAATGCGTTTGGATTTACTCCTCTGAAGTCACGTACACGTGGTAATGCTAAGTTGATCAAACGGTCAACGAACTCATACATTTTTTCGCCGCGTAAGGTTACCTTACATCCGATCGGCATTCCTTCTCTTAATTTGAAGTTAGCAATGGAGTTCTTGGCTCTTGTAGGAACCGCTTTCTGACCTGTGATAGTCTCCATGTCTTTCATGGCTGCATCTAAAATCTTTGCATTTTCTTTTGCCTCGCCAACACCCATGTTTACAACAACTTTGTCGAGCTTCGGCACTTCCATAATATTTTTATATCCGAATTTTTTCATCATAGCATCTACGATCTCATTCTGATATGTTTCTTTTAATCTACTCAAGATACTGGACCTCCTTCCTTCTATTAGTCGATTACATCACCTGTTGATTTTGCAAAACGTACTTTTTTGTCTCCGTCCATCTTGAAACCGATTCTGGTTGGTTTTCCGTTGTGAACGTACATTACGTTTGACGCATCAATCGGTCCTTCCTGATGTACAATACCGCCCTGCTGATTTGCCATACTTGGTTTTGTATGTTTTGTAACCATGTTGACACCTTCAACTAAAAGAGTATTGTTCTTTCTGTTTACGGCAATTACTTTGCCCTCTTTGTCTTTATCTTTTCCAGTGATCACTTTGACTGTATCACCTTTTTTAATTTTCATTGTTGCCATCAAAAGTACCTCCTACAATACTTCCGGAGCTAAAGAAACAATCTTCATAAACTGTTTCTCACGAAGCTCTCTCGCTACTGGTCCAAAAATACGGGTTCCTCTTGGAGTTTTGTCATCTTTGATAATAACAGCAGCATTCTCATCGAATTTAATATAAGAACCATCTTTACGACGGGCACCTTTTACTGTACGAACTACTACTGCCTTTACAACGTCACCTTTTTTTACAACGCCGCCTGGTGTTGCATCTTTAACAGTAGCGGTAATGATATCACCAATCTGTGCATATCTTCTTGTAGAACCGCCCATTACACGGATGCAGAGTAATTCTTTTGCACCGGTATTGTCAGCGACTTTCAGTCTACTTTCCTGTTGAATCATTCTAGCAGCCTCCTTCTAATTATTTCGCTCTTTCCATGATTTCCACAAGTCTCCATCTCTTATCTTTGGATAAAGGTCTTGTTTCCATTACTTTTACGGTATCACCAACATGACATTCGTTGTTCTCGTCATGGGCTTTTAATTTATAGGTTTTCTTTACGATCTTGTTGTAAAGAGGATGCTTTACGTTGTCTTTAATTGCCACAACGATGGTCTTATCCATCTTATCGGATACAACAATACCTGTACGTGTTTTTCTAAGATTTCTTTCTTCCACGATTTGTCTCCTTTCCCGATAATTCCTTAAGCTTCTTTTGCCTTCTGTGAGATAATCGTCTGAATTCTGGCGATGTTCTTACGAACCTCTTTGATTCTGCTTGTATTATCCAACTGATTTGTGGCATTCTGGAATCTTAAATTGAAAAGTTCTTTCTTTGCTTCAACTAACTGCTCATTTAACTGCTCAGCTGACTGAGTTTTTAATTCTTCTAAATATTTACTAGTTTTCATTTGATTCACCGCCTTCTAAGTCTGCACGTGAAACTACTTTACATTTGCAAGGTAATTTATGTGTAGCAAGACGTAATGCTTCACGAGCTGTTTCTTCTGGAACTCCAGCAATTTCAAACATTACACGACCTGGTTTAACTACTGCTACCCAGTACTCTAATGCACCTTTTCCTTTACCCATACGAGTTTCAAGAGGTTTATGAGTTACCGGCTTATCCGGGAAAATCTTAATCCATACTTTACCACCACGTTTTACATAACGTGTCATGGCAACACGGGCTGCCTCGATCTGGTTGGAACGAATCCAACATGGCTCCATTGCAACGATACCATATTCACCGTAAGTGATCTTGTTACCTCTGCTTGCTTTTCCTCTCATGGAACCACGGAACTGTTTACGATGTTTTACTCTTTTTGGCATTAACATTATTTCGTTCCTCCTTCCTTACCTTCTTTTGTCGGAAGTACTTCGCCTTTATAGATCCATACTTTTACACCAACTTTTCCGTATGTGGTGTCTGCTTCTGCGAATCCATAATCAATGTCTGCTCTTAATGTCTGAAGCGGAATAGTTCCTTCGCTGTAGAACTCTGTACGAGCCATATCAGCTCCGCCAAGACGACCTGAGCAGGATGTTTTGATTCCTAATGCTCCGGCTTTCATTGTTCTGCCCATGCAGGATTTCATTGCACGACGGAAGGAAACACGGTTCTCTAACTGTAATGCGATGTTCTCTGCTACTAACTGAGCATCTTTGTCCGGTCTTTTTACTTCTTTGATGTCTACTAATAATTTCTTGTCTGTGAATTTCTGTAATTCACCTTTTACTCTTTCGATCTCAGCTCCACCTTTTCCGATTACAACGCCCGGTTTTGCTGTATATACGATTACTTTTACGCGATCAGAAGCTCTTTCGATCTCAATCTTAGAGATTCCTGCTGCGTATAATTTTTTCTTAAGATATGTTCTGATCTTATAGTCTTCTACTAACAGATCAGCAAAATCAGCTTCCGCATACCATTTGGAGTCCCAGTCTTTGATAACTCCGACTCTTAAGCCATGAGGATTTACTTTCTGTCCCATGTTTGCCCTCCTTATCTTTCATCAAGCACGATTGTAATGTGGCTCATTCTCTTTTCGATTCTATAAGCTCTACCCTGTGCTCTTGGTCTGATTCTCTTCATTGTCGGTCCTTTATTTGCATAACATTCTGCAATGTAAAGGTTCTCTGCGCTCATTCCGTTGTTGTTCTCTGCGTTTGCGATTGCAGATTTTAATAACTTCTCGATGACGCTGGATGCGTATCTTGGATTATACATTAAAATACCAAGTGCTGTCTGTACGTCTTTGCCACGAATGGCATCTAATACGAAGCATGCTTTCTGAACAGATATTCTTGCATAAGATAACTTTGCAGAAGGTCTGGTATCTTTTACTGCATTTCTTTCTCTTTTTATCTGGGATCTATGTCCTTTTGCCATGGATGAAACCTCCTTTCAAATCTATCATTAACGAACTTTTGATTTCTTTTCGTCTTTTCCATGTCCTCTGTAAGTTCTGGTTGCTACGAACTCACCTAATTTGTGACCAACCATATCTTCTGTGATATATACAGGTACATGTTTTCTTCCATCATGGACTGCAATTGTATGTCCAACCATCTGTGGAAAGATTGTAGAACGACGGGACCATGTCTTGATGACACTCTTGTCTCCGGAAGCGTTCATAGCATCAATCTTCTTCAGTAAACTTGCGTCCGCAAATGGTCCTTTTTTTAATGAACGTGCCATAATAGCTATCCTCCTTATTTGATTGCTCTTCCGTCTCTTCTTCTTACGATAAGCTTGTTAGACTGTTTTTTCTTCTTTCTGGTCTTTAAGCCAAGTGCAGGTTTGCCCCAAGGTGTACATGGACCCGGACGTCCAACCGGTGCTTTACCTTCACCACCACCGTGTGGATGGTCATTCGGGTTCATAACAGAACCACGAACTGTTGGGCGGATACCCATGTGACGCTTACGTCCTGCTTTACCAATGTTAATAAGGTTATGGTCGCCATTTCCTACAACTCCAACAGTTGCACGGCAGTTGATCGGAACCATTCTCATCTCTCCGGATGGAAGACGAAGTGTTGCATATTTTCCTTCTTTTGCCATAAGCTGTGCACTCATACCTGCGGAACGTGCTAACTGACCGCCTTTTCCTGGAAGTAACTCGATGTTGTGTACCTGAGTACCTACCGGGATGTTTGCAAGTGGAAGGCAGTTACCTACTCTGATCTCTGCCTCTGCGCCGCTGACTACTGTCATTCCGTCTGTCAGTCCTTCCGGTGCAAGGATATATGATTTTTCGCCATCTGCGTAGCAGATTAATGCGATGTTTGCTGTTCTGTTTGGATCGTACTCGATTCCGACTACTTTTGCCGGGATTCCGTCTTTTTTATTACGTTTGAAATCTACGAGTCTGTATTTCTTTCTGTTTCCACCACCCTGGTGTCTTACAGTGATTTTACCCTGGTTGTTACGACCAGCATTCTTCTGTAAAGAAACAAGTAAGGACTTCTCCGGTGTCTTCTTTGTAATTTCAGAGAAATCGGAACCTGTCATATTTCTTCTGGAAGGTGTATATGGGTTATATGTCTTAATTCCCATTGTCTTTCTCCTTTCAATTGTTTATTATCGCACTTGTCTGTGCTTAGTTTCTAAGGAAGTTCTTCTTACAGTCCTGCGAAGATTTCGATATCTTTGCTGTCCTCTGTTAACTTCACGATTGCTTTTTTGGTCTTAGCAGTTTTTCCTACAACCATGCCGCGTCTTTTCTTCTTTCCATCCATGTTCATGGTGTTGACGCTTGCTACTTTTGTTCCCTCGAACATTCTCTCTACTGCTTCTTTGATCATGCTCTTGTTTGCTTCCGGATGAACTAAGAAAGTATATTTCTTTTCAGCCATTGCATTCATGCTTTTTTCTGTAATAACCGGTTTGAGGATTACATCATAGTACTGAATATTTGCCATTATGCGTACACCTCCTCGATTGTTGCCACAGCGTCTTTTGTTACAACGACTGTGTTGTATTTTAATACATCAAATACATTTAACTCGTTTGTCTGTGTTGTCTTAACTGTTGGGATGTTCTTTGCAGAAGCAATTACGTTTGCATCCATGTCATTTAAAACAACCAGTGCTTTTTCTGCATTCAGGTTATCTAACACACCTTTGAATGTCTTTGTTTTGATCTCATCCATCTTTAACTCATCTACAACGATGAATTTGTTCTCCTGAACTCTGGATGTCAGAACAGATTTTAATGCTGCTCTTTTCTCTTTCTTGTTTAATTTGAAAGAGTAGTCTCTTGGAACCGGTGCGAATACAACTCCGCCGCCTTTCCACTGTGGAGCTCTGATAGAACCCTGTCTTGCATGACCTGTTCCTTTCTGTCTCCATGGTTTTCTACCACCGCCGCGTACTTCGGAACGCGTTTTTGCTTTCTGTGTTCCCTGGCGGTTATTTGCAAGCTGCTGCAGGACTGCCATGTGTACTAAGTGTTCATTTACTTCTACACCGAATACAGCATCGTTTAAGTCCATACTTCCAACTTCTTTGCCTTCCATATTATAAACAGCTACTTTAGCCATCGTTAAGTTCCTCCTTTCCTAACCCGGCACTACTTTCCTGCCTTTACGGTCTCTTTGATTGTTACTAATGATTTCTTAGGTCCCGGTACGGCACCTTTTACTAAAAGCAGGTTGTTCTCTGCATCCACTTTTACTACTTCAAGATTCTGTACAGTTACTTTTACATGTCCCATCTGTCCTGGCATTCCTTTTCCTTTGAATACCTTACTTGGCGAAGAACAAGCACCGTTAGAACCCTGATGACGGTGGAATTTAGAACCGTGCGCCATAGGTCCTCTGTGCTGACCATGTCTCTTGATCGCACCCTGGAAACCTTTACCTTTTGAAATTGCAGTTGCGTCGATCTTGTCGCCTTCTGCAAAAATATCAGCTTTGATCTCGTCTGCTAAGTTGTAATCAGCAGCATTCTCAAATTTGAACTCTCTGACATATCTCTTTGCGGATACTCCAGCTTTGTCAAAATGACCTTTCTCTGCCTTTGTAACACCATGTCTGTTTCTGATTTCTTTCTTTCCGTTGGCATCTTTTGTAACAACTTTTTCTTTTTTGTCCATGTAGCCAACCTGTACTGCACTGTAACCATCATTCTCAACAGTTTTGATCTGTGTTACTACACATGGTCCAGCCTGTAATACAGTAACCGGAGTTAATACTCCATCTGCATTGAAGATTTGAGTCATTCCGACTTTAGTAGCTAAAATTGCTTTCTTCATTCTTTTACCTCCTGTTTTCTCTACAGCGGAACGCTTCTTACCCGGCTTTTGCGGGGGCAGCGGAACCGTTCATCCTAGAACAGTCGATATAAGTGGCTGCGTTTCTTGTTTCGCAAAACTTCTATATCTAACCCTTCAGGATTGTTACCTTAATTATTTGTTTTTCATTTTGATGTCGATGTAGACACCTGCCGGCATTTCTAATCTGGATAATGCATCTACCGTCTTCTGGGTCGGTGTGATGATATCGATCAGTCTCTTATGAGTTCTCTGCTCGAACTGCTCTCTGGAATCTTTGTATTTGTGAACAGCTCTTAAGATTGTAACTACTTCCTTCTTAGTTGGAAGTGGTACCGGTCCGCTCACCTGTGATCCATTCTTCTTTACAGTCTCGATGATTTTTTTTGCTGATGCATCCACTAATTCGTGGTCATACGCTTTTAATGTGATTCTCATTACTTGACTTGCCATAAAAAAAGTCGCCTCCTTTTCGCACTTATATCAGTACGACAAGCGGTGACTGTACACTCTTCCGTGTGTGTCCTAAAGGTTCTCACACGTTGTTTCTGCATTTCTTTGCAGACGATTGTATGGTACAGTGACTTGTCGCCAGTTTCCTAACTTGACATTCGCTCCACGGAAAACCTGCTATGTAAAGCAGCAACCTCACGCTTCTACGCTATCAATGTCACAGCAAGATTTAGTATACAGGACATTTCCATAATGTGCAAGACGTTTTTTGAAAATATTGTATTTTTTTTCGTACAATCTTCAAAAAACGTCTTTTTCTTTCCTTATTTTTTATTTGATACGTTTTTTCATCCATCCTAACAGGTCTGCATATACCTGTTCTCTGTCGGTCTCATTCAGTATCTCATGTCTGTCATTTTTGTAAAGTTTGCAGGACACATCTTTCATGCCTGCCTGAAGGAACTTCTGATATACTTTCTTTACTCCTTCGCCCAGATCTCCGACCGGATCATCTTCACCGGATACGATAAATACCGGAAGTTCTTTTGGTATCTTATCGATGTTCTTTTTCTGGTTATCAAAATATACTGCTTCAAAAAGTCCCATATATGCATTTAATGAGAATTTAAAGGTACATTTCGGATTGGAATAGTATGCCTTTACGATGTCGGTATCTTTCGTCAGCCAGCTCTTCGGTGCATTTTTTCCGGTTACGTCATATTTTTTATATGGCCCTAAGAATGTCAGGCTCTCTAAAAACGGACTGTAGTATCTCCAGCCATGGAATTTTGCCATTACTTTCGTAAGTGTCATCGCCAGCTTTGTTGTCGCATCTCCGATGCATCCGGTTCCCATGACAATCGCTCCGTCTAAACCTTTTCTGTATTTTGCAAGATATTTTCGCAGCATATAGGAGCCCATGCTGTGTCCTAACATAAAATATGGTTTTCCCGGATTTTCCTTTTGGATCGTGGTACGCAGTGTATGCATATCTTTTACCAGGATATCGGAAGGATGTCCCTCTGCCATATATCCCCAGTCTTTTTTAGAACTTACGGATTCGCCATGTCCTAAGTGATCATGTGCCACCACCATAAAACCATTCTCTGTCATAAACTCTGCAAATGGCATATAACGCTCTTTGTATTCTACCATTCCATGCGTTATCTGAAGAACCGCTTTATATTCTCCATTATCCGGCAGCCAGCGAACTGCATCGATCATTGTCTTTTTATCTGCTGATTTATACTTAAAAGCTTCGCTCTTCATCTCCGTCACTCCTTATTATTTCTTCTTACAATAATTTTATTGCAACTTGCAATTATATTTTCTGTTCTTTATTCTAACGCAGAATCCTAAAAATTGCAATAAAAAAGTGTACATTTCTTTACTCCCTGTACACTTTTTGACACTCATCCTATTTTTTTGTCTCGCCTACAGGAATCAGTTTCCCCTCCGTACTGCTCTTTTCCTGTAACCATAATGCCTCTTCAAATCCCTGCGCAAGCTCCCATAATATCTCTTCCGGCACCTTCTCCATGCGCACAAATAATTTTGAGAATGAATTCTCATAAATCCATTTAGAATATGAGCTGTACTGCTCTTTTCCAAAATCCGTAACACGGATCACTATGTTCTTGCGATTGCCTTCTACATAGTACTTCTCTAATAAATTCTTTCCGGAGAGCTTGTTTACGATTCGCGTAAAATTACTTGGAGTAATTCCCAGACGACTTGCGATCATTGACATATTCTGATTTAACTGCTCGTTTTCTAAAAGATATTCTAATACCTGCACCTGCTCAAAGGAAATCGGTATATCCGTTCCATACAGTGCCTCTTTTTTATAAACCGCTGCATATGTATTCGCATATCTTATAAACTTTTCTACAAAAGCACGGTTTTTTCCCATCCATTCCAGATACATCGGCATTTACCTCTCACTTTATATTTCACGTTTCTACTTTTTATCCTAATTTTTATTATAACAAATCAAATTTGTCTGCTCAAGTGCTTTTTCTATTTTACTTTTATATCATATGTGTGTAAAATAGGTACTGGACTATTTTGATTGTAAGACGCTCATGTCTTACACGATGATGATAGATTATATTATATAGGAAGGAACTCATTATGTGGATTGCTGATAATTGGAAAGAATATGAAGTTATTGACTGCTCCAATGGAGAAAAACTCGAACGGTGGGGAGATTACATTCTGGTTCGTCCGGACCCTCAGGTCATCTGGGATACCCCGAAAAACAGAAAAGAATGGCGGCAAAAAAATGGTCATTATCACCGCAGCAAAAAAGGCGGTGGGGAATGGGAGTTCTTTGACCTTCCTCAACAATGGGATTTACATTACAAAGACCTGACCTTTCATTTGAAGCCATTCAGCTTTAAACATACGGGTCTGTTCCCGGAACAGGCTGTAAACTGGGATTGGTTCTCTGAGAAAATCAAACATGCCAATCGTCCTGTGAAGGTTTTAAATCTCTTTGCTTATACAGGTGGTGCTACATTAGCTGCTGCGGCTGCCGGTGCAAGTGTGACTCATGTAGATGCTTCAAAAGGCATGGTTACATGGGCAAAAGAAAATGCTGTTGCCAGTGGTCTGAAAGATGCACCGATCCGCTGGCTTGTCGATGACTGCGTCAAATTCGTAGAACGTGAGATCCGACGCGGTAATCATTATGATGCCATTATTATGGATCCTCCATCTTACGGAAGAGGTCCGAAAGGCGAAATCTGGAAGATTGAAGAAGCCATTCATCCTCTGGTAAAGCTTTGTACACAGATCCTTTCTGACGATCCGCTTTTCTTCCTGATCAATTCCTATACCACAGGACTGCAGCCTGCCGTGCTTGCGTATCTCCTTGGCACGGAAATGAAAAGATTCCATGGAAAAGTTATGGCAGAGGAAATCGGTCTCCCGGTATCTTCTAATGGTCTTGTATTGCCGTGTGGTGCGAGTGGACGTTGGGAATCCCTATAAGGATTTCCTTCCGAAACTTTCGGATATCTCTTTGTTCTTTCCATAAAAGTCCTCCTTTTCTGTACGGCAGAATTTTATGAAAATATTGGTTCATGCATCTTTTATATGTCTCAAAAAATCCTGCTCTTGTTCACTTGAATAAAAGCATGAATTTTCTGAAATGATAAAAGAAATCGTGAAATGGCAATGCCATGAGAAAAAGAAAATATGCTTTGTAGACATGCTAACATAGGGGGACGCAAAGTCAATGTACAAAATACCTAAAAAAATGTCTCCCAAACTTTGAAAAGTCTGGGAGACGGCAAATTCACACTATTTTACTTGTAAAAAATTTTGAGTAAAAATTAACTTTTTATTTTCCTAAAGCGTCTTTGCACGCTCTGCAATATTCCTCTGGAAATCTATGACATCATGGTCATATTCCTGATCCATCAGCGGGGATGTGATCATAAAATCGGCTGTTGCCCGGTTATTGGCGATCGGGATATCGTATACCTGTGCCACACGGAGCAATGCTTTTACATCCGGGTCATGCGGTGCCGCGGTAAGTGGGTCCGAAAAGAATACTACAAAATCAATTCTTCCCTCTACGATCTTTGCACCAATCTGCTGGTCACCGCCAAGAGGACCGCTATTGTAGCCCTTTACCGGAAGTCCGGTTCTATCTGTAATCATGCGGGCAGTTGTCCCTGTTCCGCATAAAAAGTGTTTACTTAAAAGTTTTTTGTGCTCATCACACCAACTGATCAGCTCTTCTTTTTTCGCATCATGTGCGATCAATGCAATGTTTTTCTGTTTTCCAATTGTTAACGTCAATAGGTTCCTGCTCATAATAAACCTCCTTTTTTCTCTTCTCTCTTCTTCTCTCACAGGTTTATTATAACACGGAAAATCAAAAAGTATATCCTTTCTTTACCATTTTACAATAATTTTACTTTTCGATATTGCGGATGAGATTTACCATTTCGATGGCACCTAAAGCACAGTCATAACCTTTGTTTCCTGCTTTTGTTCCGGCACGTTCGATTGCCTGCTCGATATTTTCTGTTGTGATCACGCCGAACATGACCGGGATATCGGAATTTAAGGACACGTTTGCAATTCCTTTCGATACTTCGCTGCATACATAATCGTAGTGTGTTGTTGAACCACGGATAACTGCTCCTAACGCAATGACTGCATCGTATTTTCCACTCTTCGCCATCTTTGACGCGATCAGCGGGATTTCAAATGCTCCCGGCACCCACGCAAGGTCGATGTCCTCTTCTTTTACATCATGTCTGACAAGTGCATCCTGTGCTCCTGCCACTAATTTACTTACGATGAATTCGTTGAATCTGGCTGCTACGATTCCTACTTTCATTCCCTCTGATACTACTTTTCCTTCAAATACGTTCATAATAAAATCTCCTTTTTATTTTTATGTTTTTTGCTAATGTACTGTCCTTACTTTTTTAATAGTTAGAATGTGTGACATTCTATTTCTCCTGATAATCCAGGATATGTCCCATCTTGTTTTTCTTGGTGATCAGATAAAATTTGTCATACGGTGTCAATGCGATCTGAATCGGCACCCGCTCCTTGATCTCCAGTCCAAAATCTTCCAGTCCTTCGATTTTTAACGGATTGTTGGTTAACAATCTTAAGGATTTCGCTCCTAAATCCCGTAAGATCTGTGCGCCTATGTAGTATTCTCTCTCATCATCATCAAAACCGAGCGCCAGATTTGCCTCTACGGTGTCCATTCCTTTTTCCTGAAGTTCATAGGCTTTTAATTTATTGATCAGTCCGATACCTCGTCCTTCCTGACGAAGATAGAGTAAAATTCCCCGTCCTTCTCTCTCGATTGCTTCCATGGCTTTTGCAAACTGCTCTCCGCAGTCACAGCGCTCGGAGCCAAATACATCTCCGGTCAGACATTCCGAATGCACACGACACAGCACATCTTTTCCATCTCCGATATCGCCTTTGACCAGTGCCACATGATGTTCCCCGTTTAATTTGTTGATGTATCCGTATGCGCGGAAGTTTCCATATTTGGTTGGCATTTTAACTGCTGCCACCTGCTCTACCAGTTTGTCGTGAACTTTCCGGTATTCCTGCAAAGCACGGATGGTAATAAATTTCAGATTATATTTTTGTGCCATCTCCTTTAATTCCGGCGTTCTCATCATCGTTCCATCGTCACGCATGATCTCGCAGCAAAGTCCGCACTCCTTTAATCCTGCTAACTTCATTAAGTCCACCGTTGCCTCTGTGTGGCCGTTTCTTTCTAAGACTCCGTTTGGTTTTGCCAATAATGGAAACATATGTCCCGGTCTGCGGAAGTCCTCCGGCTTCGCATCCTCATCCACACATTTCATTGCTGTGATCGAACGCTCCGCTGCTGAAATTCCGGTGGTGGTATCGACATGGTCAATGGATACGGTAAACGCCGTCTCATGGTTATCGGTGTTGTTGCTGACCATCTGCGGTATCTGCAATTTTTTTATAATTTCTTCTCCCATCGGCATACAGATCAGACCTTTGGCATGCGTTGCCATAAAATTGACGTTTTCCGTTGTGGCAAACTCTGCCGCACAGATTAAATCGCCCTCATTTTCGCGGTCTTCATCATCTGTTACCAGAATCAGCTTTCCTTTCTTTAAGTCCTCCAGTGCTTCTTCTACTGTGTTAAATTGAAACATAATTTTTGCCCCTTTCTAAAAGCCTGCCTGCAATAAAAATTCTTTTGTCAGGCGGCTCTGTTTTTCTTCTTTTTTGTCATACTGTAGTAACTGTTCTACATATTTTCCAATGATGTCGTTTTCAAGATTGACCACATCCCCCGCTTTCTTCTGCGATAAGATTGTCTCTTTTGCCGTATGCGGTATCATGGATATGGAAAAATCTTTGTCACTCCGTTTTGCGACGGTCAGGCTGATACCATCAATCGCTATGGAGCCTTTTTCTACAATGTATTTCATCAGGGACGCTTCTGCCATGATCGTATACCAGATGGCATTGTCATCTCTTTTAACCTGTGTGATCGTTCCGGTTCCGTCAATATGTCCCGACACGATATGACCTCCAAACCGCCCGTTTGCTGCCATTGCCCGCTCTAAGTTCACACTGCTGCCGACACTCAGGCTTCCGAGTGAGCTTCGTTGCAGAGTTTCGTTCATCACATCTGCGGTGTAGGTATTTTTTTCAAAGGATGTGACGGTCAGGCAGACTCCGTTGACGGCGATGCTGTCTCCGATATGGACATCCTCTAATACTTTATCTGCCTGTATCGTCAGCACTGCGGATTTTGCTCCCTTTTGGATCCCTGCGATTTTTCCGATTTCTTCTACGATTCCCGTGAACAAGTTCCCACCTCCCATTCTATCAGTATGTCTTGTTCTATCTGTGTGATTTTCGGATTTTTTAAGAAAAATGCCTGTCCCGGCTCTTCTACGCCTATTCCGCCAACCGGTGTCTTTGCCAGTTCTCCTCCGAATATCTTTGGTGCGATATAGGTTTCTACTTTGGATACGACCCCTGCCTGTAGTGCCGAATAGTTCAGGCTGCTCCCGCCCTCTAACAGGATGCTGTCGATGCCTTTTTCTCCAAGCAGCTTCATCAGTTCTTTCAGATCTACTCCTGTTTTGCTTCTTCCGATATGGATCACTTCGCATCCCGCCTGCTGTAACTTTTCTATCTTTTCTTCTATAATTAAATCCTGTTTTGATTTTTCTTTGTCTTCTTTTGGAATCGTGCAGGCTATGATGGTCGGTACTTCTTTCGCCGTCTTTACAATATTAGAATCCAACGGAATCCTAAGACTGCTGTCGCATATGATCCTGACCGGATTTTTTGCATTTTCTAAGCGACAGGTCAGCATCGGGTCATCTGCTAACACGGTTCCGATTCCCACCATGATCCCACTGTAAATTTTTCGGCTGTACTGCACACGTTTTCTCGCCGCTTCTCCGGTAATCCATTTTGAGGCTCCGGTTCTTGTCGCAATTTTTCCATCTGCCGTCATCGCATATTTTAAAACGACGTAAGGTTCTTTTTTTTCTATGTAATGAAAAAATACCGGATTGAGTGCATCACACTCTTCCTTTAAGACTTCCGTAACTACTTCTATTCCCGCATCTTTTAACTGCTTGATGCCGCCGCCATTGACTTTTGGATTCGGATCATAGGAACCGATATATACTTTTTCGATTCCTCTTTCTATGATGATCTGTGTGCAGGGAGGTGTTTTCCCGTAGTGACAGCACGGCTCTAATGTGACATAGAGGGATGCTCCCGCTAAGTCTTCTTTGCAGTTTAAAATGGCATTTCTCTCTGCATGAAATTCTCCGTATTTGTGGTGATAGTCTTTGCCGACGATCTTTCCGTCTTTCACAAGTACGGCGCCGACAAGTGGGTTGGGGCTGGTGAATCCTGAGCCTTTTTTTGCCTCTTCGATGGCGATTTGCATATATTCTTCCGGGGTCATAGTGTTTTTCCTCCTAACTTTGTGGGTGCACAAATCATATAGTAGTTGTATGGGATGTGAAAGTTTTGGGTTCTTTGATCTTTCTCATATAAATTTTTGTATGAAAAAGTATCAAAAAAACCCCTGAACTGATCTATCGTTCAGGGGGTTGCTCACTGTTTGGTTCTACACTTTTTTATTCATTTCTTTTCTGTGAAATATAATAAGCTCTGAAATGAATATCATTTCAGAGCTTTACTGTGCATCACAAGTGTACTGCCTACGCAGCTTTTGCATCTTCTTTCATCCAGACTATACTGTCGGCTTCGGAGTTACACCGAATCATACCTCTCGGTTCGCGGGCTTTACCGCCGGTCGGAAATTTCATCCTGCCCTGAAGATTCTTATTTAACTGTAAGTTAGTGTAGCACTATGTGTAACACTTGTCAATGCTGTTTTTATGATTCCACGGCTACCTCTGCCGAGATCATATTTTTTCCTTTTTTTGTCTTATAAACAAACACTGCTAAGGATAACAGATTAAACACTACGATCATTCCGATAAACACTGCCATTTCCCCGGAGATATCCTGACCTGTGGAAATGGTGGAACGGAAAGCCTTTACGCTATAGGTAAACGGCATACGCTCATGGATCTTATGATAGAAATCCGAGGATAATTCCAACGGATAAGTTCCGGCAGAACCGCCTAACTGCAATACCATGAAGATCAGCATCAGGTAACTTCCGACTTTGTCGAAACAGATGTTAAAGAAGTACATTACGGACATGAATGCCATGGAGGCAACCATTGCCACTAAAATCGTTCTTCCTAAGTATTCCGGCTGGAATCCTAAGATCAGCTTGAGCATGAGTACCATGACTACCGCCTGAACGGATGCAATGATCAGATATACGGATGCTTTGCTGAACCACCAGCGGATACCGTTTTTGACTTCGCCTGCCGGCTTCATCAGCGGGTACATAACGCAGAATGCGATACATGCCACCCAGAGACCTACACCCATCATGTAAGCTGCCATTGCACTTCCGTTGTTGTCAATGCGGGAGTAGGTGCTTCCCTTTGTCTCAACCGGAGCCGCAAACATTTCAACGGTATCTTCGTCCGTATTGGTCGCTTTTACTTCATCTCCGGCATCGTTCAGACTATCTGCAAGTGTAACACTTCCGTCTTTTAACTTAGAAAGCCCTTCCTGCATACTTACGGTTCCATCATAGAGTCTGTTGCTTCCGTCTTTTAATGCCGCTGCTCCGCTCGTGAGTTTTCCCGCACCTTCGTTCAACGCTGCACTGTTCGCTGTCAACTGCTCTGCTCCACCTGCAAGTTGGGATACACCATCTGTATATGCTTTCACGCCTGCTTTTAAGCCTTTTTCACCATTGATCCCGGTATCTAACTGTCCGAGTCCGGTATTCACTGCACCCATTGCCTGGATGAGTCCCATCTGGTCTGCCGTTTCTCCGGTCTTATCCAATGCGGACTGCACTCCCTGTAAACCGGATGTCAGCTTTTCAATCGTTGTACTACTGTTCGGTAATACCACATCAGAATTTTCTGCCAGTGTGCTGACATTGCTCTTTAACGTATCTACTTTTTGTGTAACTTCCGATAAATTGCTGTTCTTTAAGGAATCTGCCAGACCGGATGTTGTCGTTGCAATCGCGCTGACATCTCCTCCGACCGCCTGTGCGGACTGCATCAGCGGTAACAACATTGCATTTACTTCATCCTCTGTTTTTCCGGATGCCAATAACTGCATTTTTAACGTTCCGATGGCTGTCTGCAGCTCACCCATATGTGTCTGGGAATTCAAAAGGCTTCCCTGTATGGAAGTAAGACCGCCTGTTACTGCACTCACTGTCGTATTCAACTGACCTTCTACATCCATTTTCTGAAGTTCGGTATTTAATGTCTGAATTCCTTTGTTGATGCTTGTAAGACCGCCCCGCAATGCTTCCATGTTTTTCATGTTTTCTTTGGAAAGGCTCTTTGCAAGCTCATCAGACATTGTATTCATACCGGCTAAAATTGCTCCGCTTCCGCTCTTTAAAGAGGTAACTCCTTCAGAAACGCTTGTGACACCCCCGTTCAAATCTGAACTCTTGCCATTTAACGTATCTGCTCCGGCTTTCAGTGTTCCAACACCCTGTGTATACGCACTGATTCCTGTCTGGAGACTGGTGCTTCCATCTTCTAAAGCAACGGTTCCGTCCTTTAAGGTTTCGATACCATCCTGAAGCTGTCCGTTTCCGTCTAACAGCTGGTCTGTACCGTCTGTGATCTGTAATGCTCCATCTGCCGCTTCTACAAAACCATCTCCGATGGTTCCTAACTGTTCAAATACAGTTTCCGTATACTGCGTTGTGATCTTTTCACGAATGTTTGTCTGAATCTTGCTTACCGCTGTCTCACTCATTTTGGATGCGATGTAGTTCTGTCCCGGATTGGTTTCATAGTACAGCATCATCTTTTTTGCATTCTTCTCTGTCAGAGTCGTTGCATTTTTTGAGAAATCCTTTGGTATGGTCAGCACCATGTAATAGGTACCGTTCGCAAGCCCTGCCGCTGCCGTATCTGCATCTACAAAGTTAAAATCCAAAGAGTTGTTTTCTTTCAGATTTTTGACCAGGTCTTCTCCAACACTCAGTTCTTTGTCTTTGTAAGTTACCGGTACGTCCTTATTTACAACTGCAACCGGAAGATGTTCCACCCTTCCATACGGGTCCCACATGGCTCCCACAAAAATTGCCGTGTAAATTGTCGGTATCAGGATGATCGCGATCATGACCACGATCATAAATTTGTTTTGAAATAGCTTCTTCCATTCGTTTTTGAGCATTCATTTTCCTCCTTATTATTGTGAAAAATATAACTGCGACTGCTATATTTCCTACAACGTTATGGTAGCATGGAGAAATAAATTTCCAAACGAAAACTCCTAAACAGAATTTATAACATTTCTAAACAAAACCTAAATTTTCTTGATTTATTCTTAAGATTTCTACCGATTCAGGCGATATCCCGCACCCCAGACCGTTTCAATGATCTTTGGATTCTTGCTGTCCTCTTCGATTTTTTCACGGATCCGGTTAATATGTACGGTCACGGTCACGCTATCCCCGACATAATCATAGCCCCAGATTTTTTCAAACAATTCCTCTTTTGAAAAAACGATATTCGGATTCATCGCAAGAAACTTCAACAGTTCAAACTCACGGTTTGGGAAGCGGATCTCTTCGCCGTCCCGAAATACTTTCCAGCTTCTCGTATGTATCTCGATCCCATCAATTTTGATAACATCTTTTTCCCGTCCTTCGGTGCCGTTTTGCGGCTCACCGTTCTTCGTCAGTCTTTCGTAACGGTTTAAGTGGGATTTTACTCTTGCTACCAGTTCTGCCGGATCAAACGGTTTCGATATGTAATCATCGGCTCCAAGTCCCAGACCCAGCACCTTGTCTATGGATTCGGTGCGTGCCGTTACCATTAAAATCGGAACATCCACTTTGTCGCGGATCTCTCTGCAGATATCATAGCCGTTTTTGCCCGGAAGCATGAGATCCAATAAGATCAGATCAAACTCTCCCGTCAGTGCCAGTTCCACCGCCTGCTCACCATCACTCTCGATCCTTGTCTGAAATCCGTTGATCTCCAGATAGTCCTGCTCTAACATTGCAATTTCTTCTTCGTCTTCTACTATTAATATTTTTTCTCTCATATCTGCTCCTGTTCTTCTCCCACTCTCGGAAGTATGATCGTAATACAGAACCCGCCATGGTTTGAAGCACTGATGCTTCCGCCCTGCTGTTCTATAATGCGTTTTGCTATGTACAGTCCGAGTCCGTCTCCGTCAATCCTGCTGTTTCTTGTCTCATCTCCGCGATAGAACTGTTCAAATAGATGCGGCAGTTTTTCCTCCGGTACTCCTTCTCCGTCATCCGTGATCTTTAAAATGACCGACTCTTTATTCGGGATCAGGTTCATGCGGATTAATACCTGTTCCCTGCAGCGGTATTTCATGCTGTTTTCCATGATGTTGCGGAGAACGCGTTTGGTCTGCTCATGGTCGATGCAGGTGATCACTTTTTCCTCCGGTACAAAAAATATGACATTCACATCTTTTTCTCTCAGGTATTGTTCATTATCATCCAGCATCTCCTGTAAAAATGCTCCAAAATCGGTCGTTACCGGCTCCATCGGCATATTTCCGGTCTCTAACTTTGAAAAATCCGAAAGTTTTCGTAGCAACACATCCATGGCACATGCCTTCTGATAGGCAATGTCTAAATACTGCTCCTGCTTCTGTGGTGTATTGGCAACTCCGTCTTTGACTCCTTTGATATAACCTTTGATCGAGGTCAGCGGTGTCCGAAGGTCGTGAGACATTCCGGCGATCATCTCTGTCTTTGCCTTATCATATTCTTCTGCCCGGTCCACGCCCGCCGCAAGACTGTCCTGCATGGTATTAAAGGAATGGCAGAGTTTTTCAAACTCTTCCTCTCCTTCATATTCCACATGCTCTTCAAAGTTTCCATCCTCGACACGGTTTGCCGCATCGATCAGCTTTTCGATCGGCTCCATGATCCTGTTTTCTAACTTCCGGCTGAAATATCTGCTGATCCCCACAATGATCACGATCGCCAGAACACCGATCGCCGTAAAGATAGGTATCAGCCACCGATATGTCTCCCTGTTCGGATTGATCTGTCTGGTGTTCTCATCATTGCGGAGCGCTACCACCTGATAGGTTCCGGTCTCTGTCTCATAACTTTTAAAGATCATCGTTGCCGTCCGCCAGACAAATACATCTGCCGGCTCATTGATGGTAACATAGGAATCTAAATACTGCATCTCCCGAAGCTGTTTTGTAGAAAAATCCGTACTGACTCTTTGCCTGTCTTTTGCAATATAAAAGTTGTGACCATAGCTCCGGATCTTTTTTCCGAGTGTTCCGATCTCATCCTCCGAAAATTGATATTCATCCAAAAAATCTACTAGTTCTACGGAATGATCCTGTAATTTTACATAGTTGATCGCCTGCTCTAAATAGGTTTTTTCAAAAATCTCTATAATAAATACACCGATTACTAACAGCGATAACAGCGCAAACAGCAAAATCCTTGTATTGGTTCTCGATAGTCTTTTTCTGATCGTCATTTTTATTCCCTCATTTTATCACAATTTTTTTATATTTTATAACACATTCCTAAACTGCGATAGGGGAATTTCTAAATATTTTCTAAACAAGCATTTTACTTACGTTCACACTTCCCATCTGCGGGTCCTGAAACAGTCCGATCTTTGGCGGTTGTACCGTGAACACCAAAAACAGGATAAATGTCAGCACAAAGACTGCCGTTCCCACTCCTGCATTGCAGTATTTTTTCTCTTTTTCTATACTGCGTTTAGAAAGCCATGTATACAATGCCACTGCGGTGTAAAACAAGAGAATATCTATCCATGCCACATCTTTCCCCCAAACGCCGGTATAGGTATAAAATCCTACGACGATCCACGCCATACCCGCTAAGACGGCTTTTGCTTTTTGCGTCAATAGACACGGATAATCTTTGCCAACCACTGCCTCCTGGATCAGTGTAAATAAAAGTGCCGGCATAAAGAGCAGCTTTAAATGTTCCCATGTACTCTCACTGACCGGCGCGATAATGCCCACCGCCGGATTCTGTCCGCTCCAGTCATAGACAAAATGAAGCAGCGTTCCCACGATGGCGATAAATATAAATTCTGCGATTTCCCATTTTTTAATTTGTGTACAATTTCTCTGCATATACAATACCTCCAGGCTTTAGTATATGCAGAAATTTTATTTTGTTTCCTGTTTCCCTTCTGTCAAATTGCAATCTTATATTTTTTTGTATTACTTCTGACGTAAAATTCGGATCGAATTCAAAATACATAAGAATGCAACACCTGTATCGGCGAATACTGCTAACCACATATTGGTATAGATTCCTGTCAGTCCTAAGATCATAACGATTACTTTGATTCCAATCGCAAAGATCACGTTTTGCATTGCTACCGCTCCGGTCTTATTTGCAAGTGCGATCGCCTGCGGGATTGCATCCATGTTCGAATTCATAAATACAACGTCTGCTGCCTCAATCGCTGCATCTGCTCCACTTCCCATCGCTGCTCCGACATCTGCTCCTGCAAGTACCGGTGCATCGTTGATGCCATCACCGACAAACATCACGCTTCCGTCTTTTTCACGGATTTTTTGAAGCTCGGAAAGTTTATCTTCCGGGAGCAGTCTTGCATGAACTTCTTCCACACCTGCTAATGCTGCAATTTCCTCTGCACTTTCTAATGCATCTCCGGTTAACATAACTGTCTTTAAATTCTGTCCCTTGATACGCGCGATCGCCTTTGGTGCTTCTTCTTTTAAAGTATCGGAAACGATGATGCATCCTGCGTAATTTTTATCTACGGCTAAAAGTACTTCAGAAGCGCTTCCTTCTTTTTGATAGGAACTTAAATCCACATCAAATGCCTGCATCAGCTTCACATTTCCACATAAAAGCTGTCTGCCGTTCTGGATGGCACGGATTCCTTTACCGGAAATTTCTTCAATCTCACTTGGTTTTTCGATCGAAAGATTTTTATTTTTTGCCGCTGTTACAATGCTGACTGCGATCGGATGTGTCGATGCACTTTCACAGGCTGCCGCCATGGATAACACTGCTTCTTCTGACCACTCATCCTGTGTCAGTACCTTCTGTACATCGAAGTTTCCTTTGGTAATAGTTCCCGTCTTATCCATAACAACTGCTTTTACATTTTTCAATGCCTCAATGGCAACTCCGCCTTTAAAAAGGATTCCACGTTTAGAACCTGCTCCGATCCCGCAGAAAAATGCAAGCGGAACACTCAGTACCACTGCACATGGGCAGCTCATTACCAGAAAACTCAATGCTGTGTAGATCCAAGGATAAAATTCCTGACCTGTGATCAACGGAATGGCGATCGCCGTAAACAATGCCAGCGCAACTACGATCGGTGTATAGACTCTTGCGAATCTTGTAATAAAATGGTCAATCTTCGGTTTGCCTGCTGCTGCATTTTCTACCGAATTTAAGATCCTGCTGACCATGGATTCTTCTAACGGTTTTTCTACGCGGATGCGTAACAGTCCCGAAATATTGACACACCCGGAAACTGCCTCAGAACCCTCTCGGACTGCTACCGGCACCGGCTCGCCTGTAACTGCGGAAGTATCAATACGGCTCTCGCCTTCAATGACAACTCCATCTAACGGAATACGGTCGCCCGGACGTACCTGTACGATATCTCCTGCTTTTGCCTCTTCCGCAGGGATTTCAGTGATCTGACCGTCTTTTTCTAAAAGGACTACTTCCGGTCTTAAATCCACTGCCTCCATGATCTGACTTCGGCTCTTTTCAACTGCCACATCTTCAAAAAATTCTCCGATTCTAAAGAACAGCATAACGCCGACTGCTTCCGGATATTTATGGATTGCAAATGATCCGAGTGTTGCAATACTCATCAGAAAATTCTCGTCAAACATCTGGCCTTTTAAAATATTTTTACCGGCACTTAAAAGAACCTCTCCACCTAAGATCAGGTAGGATACTGCAAATGCCAAAAAGAATGGAAAACTGTAATCCTCGTAACCCATCACTTCATTTACCAGCACCGTACCTAAGAATAATACGGCTCCTGCGATAATGGTATACAGTTCTTTTTTCTGCTCCGCTTTTCTCTCCCGCTTCTGTGCGGTATTCTGACGCTGCTCTTTTTTCTCTACAACCTGTACTCCGACCTCAATGCCTGCACAGATTTCCTGTATCTCATTTAATAAGGCATCCGGATTCTTTGCACTGACACGAAGCTGTTTTGTTGCAAACGTAATGGTCGCATCGGATACCTCCTCTAACTGGTTAATCCGGCTCTCCATCTTTGCGGCACAGTTGGCACAACCCAGATTTTCAATTGTATAAACCTTCGTCTTGTGGTCTGCCGGAATATTCTCTGCAACGTGGTGATGCTCATGGTGGTCGTGTTCGTGATGCTCATGTCCACAGCAGCAATCGTCATCGTGATGATGTTCATGCTCATGTCCACAGCAACAGCCATCATCGTGATGATGTTCATGTTCATGTAATTCTTTATTCATAAAATCGACTCCTCTCTTCTTATTGTTAATCATTTTATTATCTGTTCATTTGAACATCTATTCATATGTTTATCCTTATAATATTCTTATTATTTCCATTTGTCAACTACTTCTATTAAATTTCGCTCAAAATAAATGAGAGCTTTTCTCAATAAGTTTCCGATGGCAAATACGGTTCTATAACCGCCTATTCACAGCTCCCACAAAGGAATATGAAAAGTTTCTTTTTGTGCAAGGGAAATGAAACTCAGGAAATCGTGGAGTCCATCGGCGAACACGATTTCCGGTTTCAGAGGTTCATTGGAATGTTCTGCACAAGGAAACTGGGAATATTCCTTTGTGTGAGCGTCTGACTGGTCGGTTAGGATACAACATTTGTCATCTGAACTTTATAATCAATAATTAACTCTCATTCATCACTCCATCAATCAGCCCCATTCCACAATCTACATCTAAAATATCTTTCGATACGGTTTCCTCTTTTTTGCTGCTGTCCTGATGCTCCTGTGGCATACCTTCTTCTAATAATTCTTTCGGAAGGTAGGTGCATAGCATTTTTTCAAGATGCGTACTGTCAATCGGTTTTGCTAAAAAATCCGTAAATCCCTCTTCTAAATATTCCTCTCTTGCCCCGGTTACTGCATTTGCAGTCAGAATAATCACCGTCATATCTTTACACGGAATATCTCCCATACTCCGCATCCGATGCAGGGTTTCATCTTCATATTCCCGCAGAATCATCTCATCCATACCGATAATGGCATTGATTGGGGTTCGTATCTCATTGGACATACTTGCTAAAAAATCTGATTTTGCCTGATTTGCCTGCTCGGCTTTTGCCTTTGCCTCTTTCAGTTCTTCCGCCATCTGGATATCCGGGCTTTCATGGATCAAATAAATCGAAAACATAATCAGAAAAATACCAAAACCACTAATCAGACTGACCGGATAAAAAAGCTGATAGACTGAAACTGCAATCTCTACCGCCATTGGTATCAGAATGAGAATACGCTTCTTCTGGCTCAGTTTCGAGCGGTAGCGTATCACATAAATAACTGTCAGTACCAGACAAAAATATCGTGGCACACCCGATTGACAACCGATGAAACTTCCTCTAAATGATTCACAGTATAAACGGTCACGATGTCAAAGGTCAAGTTTACGATTCCCATAATCAGCATACTGTTGAACAGCTTGTGATTGATATCATTTTTTCTTTTTGCACTAAAATACAGACAGGCAATAAATACTGTCAGTATTAATAGCGCTGTCTGCATTTTTATCATACGTTACCCCCGCTCTGAAAATAATTCTCAATGCGTTCTATTAACTTCTTTCCGTCAATCGGTTTTAAAATGTAGCCCTCCGGCTCTAACTACTCCTTCACATTACTAATCAGGACTTATTCCCCTCTTCCATGCGATGCATAATGTGCTTTAATGCCTCTTCAAAAATGTCTACTACATGCTGATCATCCAGAGAATAGTATACATTCTTTCCCTCTCTTCGGGATTTCACCTGTCCTTCGAGCTTTAACAGTTTTAACTGATGGGACACCAGAGATTGGGAAATGCCAAGCGCCGCTGCAATGTCATTCACACACATCTCCCGCTTGGATAAGGCGAAAATCATCCGCACCCGGTTCTCCTCGCTGACCGACTTAAAAAAGGATGCCAGCTTCGTCACATATTCATCCGGTATCATCTCATTTTTTACGCATGTCACGGCTTCTTCATTATAATTTAATTGGGAATCTTCTGCTTTTTTCACGAATCACACCTCTTCATTTTAGTATAAAGGAATTGTTCTTCTTTTGTCAATCAATAACGCCATTTCGTTTTCCTTTAACAATTTCCCAATATAATATTTATTAATTTTTTATTTAACATTAATGTTCGGTTCCACGGATTCAGTATGATACCACTAATCTCCTCTACTTCTAAAGCAGAAGTAAACAGATGTCCCATATCGGTTAAAAAGGTGGACATGACTCCTTCACTTCCTTTTATCTCTTCTTCAAATCCGGTAAATGCCACCCACCAGTTCGCTCCGTCATCTGTCTGAACCGCCTGCACCTGCATCCCCTGATCTCCAACCGGAGGTTCTACTGCTATGATGACCTGTCCATTTTCATTCATACGTCTGCGTATGCACGTCAGTGTATGTGCTAACATTTCCTGAGACGGCTCCTGTTGAAGTGCTGCGATTGCCTCTTCTATCTGTTCGTTGCCACGCAGACCCTCGTCTACGTTCAACTCCTCTTTATGATTCATATCTTTCCTGTCCTCCAATTCATATCCTCCATATCCGCAAAGGGAATCACCTCAGCCGACGGCACTTGGTGTTCCCCGATAAATTTTTCCATCCAGACCATATGATACCATGTTTCAAACTTGTAACCACATTGATGAAATGTTCCTACCATCTGATACCCTAAATGCTCATGAAATTGCACACTGTTTTTTGTCAGGTGTTCATCCTCATTTTCGGGATAAGCTATGCAGGCATTCATATTCAATATATTTTGAGCCTTTGAAATTTCTTCAAGTGCCTGATACAGCAGCTTGCCAATTCCTCTTTGCTTTTTGTCCTCTTTTACATAAATCGTGGTTTCCACTGCCCAGTCATACGCTGCACGTTCCTTGAACGGTCCCGTATAGGCATACCCTAAAATCTCACCTGCTTCTTCTGCAACCAGATATGGATATTTCTTTAAGGTATGTTGTATCCTTCCACGAAATTCCTCTAATGCAGGGACTTCATATTCAAATGTAATTGCCGTTTTTTCTATATAAGGTGCATAGATTTGTAAAATCTGCTGTGCATCCTCCACCGTGGCAACACGAATGTTGATCTCGTTATGTTCTCTCTCCATTGATTAGTACCTCACATTTTGATTCTATCCGGCATATCAGAACATGTGCTAGAACTCTAATTCCATTCCGACATAGAACTGACCTGCCATGTCCCCAAGCTCTTCTCTTAAAATTCTATAACCTCTTTCCTTCGAGCAATGTCCGGTGTAAATACGCTGAATTCCTGTTTCTTTTATTAATTTTGCGAGCTCCCGGATTGCCGCTTCCGGATGCCTGAAGATGTGAAAACCTCCAATTAATGCAGTAATTTTTTGTTCCGGAAATGCAGCTTTTACCTCATTAATGATATTCACAACACCTCCGTGGGAACAACTGTTGAAGATGACTAAACCGCTGTCCGTATCCAGTACCAGACTCTGCTCATGGCAAAAATTATCCGGTTTCCAGCCCAGCTTTGTCTTTTGGTACATCATCTCTTTTTTCCCGATCTGTTCTAAATGCGGCGTGGAATGTGACACCAGATAAATTCCCTCTGCAATCGGACAAATCCCGGAAACATATTTGATTCTATCCTGATATCTTTTCGTAATCCCCTTCGGAATCCCAATATATTTTCTGACAAAGCCTTTCTTAAAATAGCAGTTTTCGCCGCATCCTTCCTGCAAATAAAACGGTGCCTTCTCATTGATTTCAAAGAATTTTCCCATCCCATTGGCGTGGTCATAATGTGCATGCGATAATACCGCAAAATCCACATCTTTTAAATCTATATTTAATTTTTCTGCATTGTCTGCAAACAGGTTAGATGCCCCAGTATCTAACAGCAGCTTCTTTCCGTTCTGCTCTATGTAGGCACAAAATCCCCACTCGCCGGGAATCCCTGCATGTTCAATATTGTCTACGACAATGGTTACTTTCATGGAGATACTCCTTTCACGTTCTTCTCACTCCTATTCATTATATCTTAATGTTTTATATTTGTATATTATCTCATTCGAGATTTTTCGTTTCTCCAATGCAATAATTTTATATTGACTACCATGTACTGATAGTACATAATATTACAATATATCATATTAATTAAAGGGGGAGATTTTATATTACCGACATCTAAGATAAACGCAAATGGAGTAGAAATAGGCGTAATTGGAAATACAATAGATGAAAACGCATATATCTGTCTAACGGATATAGCCAAGTATAAAAATTCGACATCTCCTGCAGATGTTGTTAAAAATTGGCTGAGACTAAGGAGCACCATTGAATTTCTAGGGCTATGGGAGCAGATACATAATTCTAATTTTAAAGTGGTCGAATTCGACCACTTTAAAAATGAATCAGGTTCTAACGCATTTACTATGTCTCCACAACAATGGATAAAAACCACAAATGCCATTGGTATAATTTCAAAATCAGGAAGATATGGAGGCGGAACATATGCTCACACTGATATAGCTTTTGAATTTGCCTCTTGGATTTCACCGGAATTCAAATTATACATCATTAAAGATTATCAGCGTTTAAAGAAAGATGAATCTGAGAGGAAAGCTATTGGATGGGATGAAAAACGAGCTTTATCAAAAATTAATTATCATATCCACACTGATGCGGTACAAAAGTATTTGATTACAAACAGTCTGACCGAACAGGAAAAAGGCTATAAATTTGCAAACGAAGCAGATATGATTAATGTTGCTTTGTTTGGAAAAAAAGCATGGGAATGGAGAAGCGAACATCCCGACGAAGCAAAAAGAGGTGAAAATATTAGAGATTATGCATCAGCAGAAGAATTAATTATTCTTATCAATCTTGAAAGCCAGAACGCAGAATTGATAAAGGACGGTTTATTACAAGAAGAACGTTTTCAGAAATTAAGAAATATTGCACATTCACAAATGAATATACTATTAAAAAATAAGGCAAAAGAAAAATTAAAAGATGTAAATCCAAATTTAATGCTAGGCGATAAAGCAAATAAAAATTAATCCTCTCTTTGAACGGAAAGAGTCCATATCAACCGATATGGACTCTTTTTCCTACATCTTCTATGTTCTTAGTTTATCACTAACTAACCAGACTTCCCAGCACTCCATAAGATACAATATCCATAATGATCGCTGCTAAAATGATTCCGATCAAAATCGCAAGAGATGCTTTTTTAATATCGAACTCTAATAAAGAAGCAATCAGAGAACCGGTCCATGCACCGGTACCCGGAAGCGGGATTCCAACAAACAGCAACAGGAAAATAAATTCTCCCTTTTCCACGCCACTCGATTTCTTTGCGGCTCTGTCCTCTAACTTGTATACCAAATTTTTCAAAATATTATGTTTTTTCATAAATTCAAAAATCTTCTTAATAAACAACAGAATAAACGGTATCGGAAGAATATTTCCAAGAATACAGATAATATTTGCCTGCATCAACGGCACCTTCAGTAAAGATGCAATAATCAGTCCGCCTCGTAATTCAATCAGGGGCAGCATTGATACCAGAAAAATAAAGACTTCTTTTGGCATAAAGCTTCCTAATGAATTTTGATACCAGATAACTAAGCTTTCCATAATAACCTCCAATATACTTTAAATGTTAACGATACAATTTCCTTTCAAATGCACTTTCGCTCATTATAGCATACTTCTGCTCAGACCGCATTGAAAATTTTTCCTGCATAGGAAAAAAGACACAATCTTTACCCTATTTCTGGTTCGCAGGCTCCATATTGATGGATTTTCCTTTGATTTTCGCATTCTTCATTGCTTCTAAGACTTCTCTTCCGTACTCTTTCGGCACTTCGACAAAAGTATACTTATCATACATGTCAATCGCACCTACAAGACTTCCCGGCATTCCTGTTTCACCGGCAACCGCACCTAAAATATCGCCCGGCTTCACACGCTGTTTTTTTCCGATATTGATAAAGAGTCTGACCATGCCCTCTTCTGCACCGGTATTCTCAAAATCATAGTCACTGCTGCCTGTAACATTTCCTTCCTGTGTTCCAATGGCATCTAATAAAAATGCTGCTGCAATGTCCATTGCGGTCAGGTCATCGGATTCATTGATCGCCTGCTCAATGAAATTGATCGTCTTGCTTAAGTCTTCTTCCTCGATGATATTTCCGATCCGCTCCATGATCTTTTCTGCCTTGATCATCGCAACATCCTGACTGGACGGGATCGGCTGCGCTAAAATCTTGGTCTTGCAATAACGCTGGATGTCCTTGAGTTTGTAGACTTCCTTTCCTTTTACAAATGTAAACGCCCGTCCGGTTCTTCCGGCACGTCCGGTTCTTCCGATACGGTGTACATAATACTCGTCATCCTGCGGAATATCATAGTTAAAAACTGCCTCCACATCGTCTACGTCGATTCCCCTTGCCGCTACATCCGTCGCCACAAGGATATCCGTTTTGCCCTTTCGGAAATTATTCATAACACGGTCACGCTGGGACTGCTTCATGTCTCCATGCAGACCTTCCGCAAAATATCCTCTGCCCTGAAGTTCATTCGTCAGTTCGTCTACCTTACGTTTTGTGTTACAGAACACTAAGGACAGCTTCGGATCGTAATAATCTAAAAGTCTGGATAACACGTCAATTTTTTCTTTTCTCTTCACATCATAATAGAACTGGTCAATGCTTGGTACGGTCAGTTCTTTTTTTACCACCTTAATGGTGACTGCATCCTTTTGATACTTTTTCGTGATCTCTAAGATCGGTTTCGGCATCGTTGCAGAAAAAAGAATCGTCTGATGCGGTTCCGGAATATATTCTAAAATGGTCTCAATATCCTCACGAAATCCCATATTTAACATTTCGTCTGCTTCGTCTAAGACAATTTTGTTGACATGATCACAACGGATCGTTCTTCTGCGAAGGTGATCCATAACTCTTCCCGGTGTACCGATGATGATCTGTGCTCCGCCTTTTAACGAGCGGATCTGCTTGCTGATCTCCTGACCGCCATAAACCGGAAGCACCTTGACACCGTGCATATATTTTGCCAGAGCACGGATCTCATCGGCTACCTGTATGGCGAGCTCCCTCGTCGGTGAGAGGATGATCACCTGTGTTTTCTTATTAGAAGGGTCTACGGTCTGTAAGATCGGGATTCCAAATGCTGCTGTTTTTCCTGTTCCGGTCTGCGCCTGACCGATGACATCACTGCCGCTCATCACAACCGGAATTGCCTGACTCTGGATCGGGGTTGCCTCCTCAAATCCCATTGCCTTGATCCCTCTTAAAATCTGCGGCTGTAACTCTAATTCGTCAAATCTAACTGTTTCCATCAATTCTCCTTATGCTGTTTCGCGATCAATGCCTCTTTTTCGCTGCGGCTGAGTCGTTTGATCGCCGCCTCTCTTTTTAAGGCTTCGCTTTTGGTCTCAAATGTTTCACTGTATACCAGCTTTACCGGTGTCCGACCCCGCGTATATTTTGCTCCCCTGTTCTGGTTATGGTCCTCGACCCTTTTTTCTAAATTGTTCGTCCAACCGGTATAATAGGTTCCATCTGCACATTGCAGAATGTATGTATAATTCATCTTACGCCTCTTTTTTACAAATATCTGTTCAGAAAATTTCTTTTTAAAGAGCATGAAAATCGACGGTGTATTCCACCGCCGAACACAATATCTGTTATATTATAGCAGACTTCCGAACACCGTTCAAGAATTACTTGAAATAACCCATTGGGTCTACCGGCTGGTCATCTTTTTGCAGTTCAAAATATAAGTTGCTGCCCTCTTCTGAGTAATATTTTGTCGGTTCACTGATATAGCCAATGACCTCTCCCGGAGCAACATAATCTCCTGCTTTTTTGCTTACTTCTTTCAACTGTCCGTAGATTGCTTTGTATCCGTCGCCTAAATTCACGGTAACGGTGCATCCGGTTACTTCATTATTAGAAACATCTAAAACACTTCCGGCTGCCGCTGATGTCACCTTATCGTTCACCTTTGCTCCGATGATGACTGCCGGGTTATAACGGTACTGGTCTAACGATTTAAAATAAACCGTCTGATCCATGCTGTAGTTCATGATCACCTTATCTTCTTCGGCTGCCGGCCATGCAAGCTCTCCCTTAAAAGTCAGTGCGGATGGCTTACTTGCTGTCTCCTGCACCTTCGGCTCTTCCTTTGCTACATTTACTTCTTCCTTCTGTGTCTCTGCTTTCTGTTTCTGCTCCTGCTTTTGTTCTTCCTTTTTTTCTTTCGCTTTTAAAATACTGGACACATCTTCCACTTCGTCCTTTGCGGTCTCCTTGTCTTTTTCGACCTCCTGAAAAGCAACCTGCTGCTCCTCTTTTTCCTGTGATTTCTTATCTCCCGACTCCGTGTTATAGGCAAATACCATTCCTACAATGGCAAGACTCAAAAGTGAGCCGGCGATGATATACTCCTTCTTTTTCTTCATTTCTTCACCATCCATTATCTACATTTGATAATGTTAGTGTTTCCCCATTTTTTCGATTTTAATACCGGAAAAATAATATTTTAGAATTTCTTCATAAGATTTCTTATTTTTTGCCATATCCTCTGCACCGTACTGACTGAGTCCGTAACCATGACCACACCCCTTTATCACAATGCGGATGTGTCCGTCCATCTCTTTCAAAAAAAAGCAGGGCGACGGCAGCTCAAATGCCTGCACAAATGCATCGACATCCAGAGGATTCCCGTCTTTTTCTAACTCCGTGACATACTCTGCCCCATCCCGCTGGATCGTAAACGTATCCAGATATGCCTCAATTTCTTTTTTCATCTCCTCTTCTTTTGTATTCTCTGTTTTTTCTTCGCTTTTATCATCCGTCTGCTGCGACCCTTCTTTATTTTGTAATACCCCCGCCAATTTTTCCTCAAATTCCTTCTTTGTGAAAAATTTCACGCTCAGATAGTCCTCCGATAAGACATCCTCCGAACTTTTCACACTCAAAAGATACGGCGTATCCTTATAAATCTGGCTTCCGTCCCTGGTCATTCCCGCACTGACCTTATGAAAAGACGGATTGATGACCTTCCCTCCAAACGTCATAACCTGTCCATTCGTGTCCCCGGCAGCCCGAATCATTTTTTCATAAAATTCATAATATTTTTCCTGCCCCCAAAGCTGCTCCATCTCCTTTTTTGAAAGCGGCTTCGGTGCTTCCTTTTTATTCGCTTTGCACCATTGCAGTTGTGTCCGCACAATGACCGCCTGTGCTTTGAGCGCCTCTTCTTCCACCGTAACCGGAACCTGTGAAGCAAGGATTCCTGCAATCTCAATACTTTCATCCGTTTTGACGGTTGCCTTTGCCGGCTCTCCCTGAAAACAATAAGTTACAAAATACGGCAGACAGATCAGGATCAGAACACAGGAGAAAATCAGCTTTAATTTTTCTTTCACATAGACCTCCTGACTCCTAGGACAATTTCATCCCGTTTTAGTATATGGGAAAAAATTCCTTTTATTCCAGAACGTTTGTTCTTGATTTTTTCTCTCTTCTGTGCTATTCTTATTTCAGAACATTTGTTTGTGTTTTATGGAGGGACGCTATGCAGATTGCAATGGATATGACGCTTTTTGAAAAATTGACCATTTTATCAGACGCAGCAAAATATGATGTTGCCTGTACATCCAGCGGCGTAGACCGTTCCGGGAACAAGACCGGAATGGGGAATTGCCTTGCACCGGGCATCTGCCACACTTTTTCTGCTGACGGACGCTGTGTCTCCCTCTTAAAAATACTGTTTACGAATGAATGTATTTTTAACTGTGCTTATTGTTTGAACAACTGCAACAATGATGTGCGTCGTGCTTCTTTCACGCCGGAAGAAATCTGCACCATTACCTTAGAATTTTACCGCAGGAATTATATCGAAGGACTTTTTTTGAGTTCCGGGATTCTGATCAGTCCGAACTATACGATGGAATTGATCTATCAGACTTTATTTTTGCTGCGTAACAAATACCATTTCAACGGATATATCCATGTGAAGGCAATTCCGGGGGCTGACCCGCTCTTAGTCCAGAGAACCGGATATTTAGCTGACCGTATGAGCATTAATTTAGAACTGCCGACTGCCAATGCATTAAAAAAATTAGCACCGTATAAATCCCGCCGGACAATCTTAAAACCTATGCGGCAGATCCAGAACGGTATCACGGAGAACAAAGAAGAACTGGCACTGTACCGCTCTGCTCCAAAGTTTGTTCCTGCCGGACAGAGTACCCAGATGATCATTGGCGCCACTCCGGAAAATGACTACCAGATCATGAGTGTTGCAGAACAGCTTTATGACAGGTTCTCCCTAAAGCGTGTCTTTTATTCTGCTTTTATCAATGTAAATGAGGATTCCAATCTCCCTATGCTGCCCGGTGGACCGCCTCTTTTGCGGGAACACCGTCTTTATCAGGCGGACTGGCTGCTGCGCTATTACCATTTCCATGTGGATGAGCTGTTAAGTGAGGCAAGACCCGACTTCAACATTTATCTTGACCCGAAATGTGACTGGGCAGTCCGTCATTTAGAATATTTTCCGGTTGAGATCCAAAAGGCAGATTATCGCACCCTGCTGCGTGTTCCGGGCATTGGTTATAAATCAGCCCAACGGATCATAAGAGCAAGACGGCACGCAAATCTTGGTTTTGATGATCTAAAACGGATGGGGGTCGTCTTAAAGCGGGCATTATATTTTATTACCTGTTCCGGCAGAATGATGTATCCCACAAAATTAGACGAAGATTATATCGTGCGCAATCTTGTTTCTGACCGGACCATGGTACCAAAAGAATTACGAAATCAGGGCTATGAACAGCTTACACTCTCCGATATCTTAGGATGATCCTGTGTGGGCTGTCACATCTGGCCTATGGATAAGGAGCTTTATTATGTATGTTTTTTTATGTGAGGATTCTCCCGAAGGTATTTTTACCGGTGTCTACGATGCCTGGGAGAGCCGCCTTGGACACAACAATATTTCCCTGCAGATCCACACCGGAGAAGAGAACTATGATCTGTTCTGCACTTACCGGGATGTCACACCGGATTTACAAAAGAGTGAGAAAGTAAGCAGAACCTTAAAGCAACGCCTGGGTGAAGAAGTCTATTCGATCCTCTATCAGGCTGTCATCTCTGATGAGAAATGCGTCAGCAAACGGCATCCGATGGACAAAGCCGATGCCGTATATAAGAGTATTGTCCTTGGACTTGCAATTCCCGATGGAAGCCGTCTGCCGGATTACTTAGCAGAACCCTATGTCCATGAAGTCTTTTCCCTTGCCCGTGCTGCCGGTAATGAAGCACATCATCTGCTCGGCTTTCTACGGTTTGAAGAATTAAAAAATGGCGTTTTAATTGCCACGGTGCACCCAAAGCACAATATCCTGCTTCTGTTAGCAGACCATTTCAGTGACCGGCTGCCACAGGAAAACTTTATGATCTATGACGAAGGCAGGCAGTTAGCGGTACTGCATAAAAAAGGAAGCCCCTGTGTATTAACAGATGCTTCCGATCTCAATGCCGATATGATCACAGACTATTCCTCTATGGAATTAGAATATCAAAAACTCTGGAAAGGCTTCTTTGAAAGTATTGCGATCGATGCCAGAAAAAATCCTGCCCTGCAAAACCAGAATCTGCCGAAACGTTTCCGAAAAGATATTGTGGAGTTTCAATAGTTCTTCTGCATAGTTTTTACATATATTTTTTTAAAATATTGCTAAGCCTTGCAAATTGTTCTAAGGTCAGTGTCTCTCCACGGATGCTTGCCCCGACTCCCAATTCCTCTAAAGCCTTTGCAATATCTTCCTTGGATACCTGAATGTCAGGTGCATTATTCAGTCCGTTGGCTAAGGTCTTTCTTCTCTGATTAAATGATGCACGGATCACACGGAACATGAACTTTTCATCCTCTACTTCCACCGGACATTGCTCATGTCTGGTCAGACGGATCACTGCCGAGCCAACCTTCGGTCTTGGCATAAAGCAGTTCGGTGGTACATTCGCAACAATTTCCGGTTTTGCATAGTACTGCACTGCTAAGGATAAGGCACCATAGTCTTTTGTTCCCGGTCCTACCTGCATCCGGTCAGCCACCTCTTTTTGTACCATGATCGTAATACTGTCGATCGGCACATGGCTCTCAAAAAGTCCCATAATGATCGGTGTCGTAATGTAATATGGAAGATTTGCAACCACCTTAATTGGTTTCCCGTCATTTTTCTCTTTTGCCAACGCCGGAATATCCAGCTTTAAAATATCCTGATTGATCACCGTGACATTCCGGTAATCACTCAAAGTATCTTCTAATATCGGGATCAGATTTTTATCAATCTCTACTGCAACCACTTCCCTTGCATTTTCACAGAGATATTGTGTCATCGTACCAATTCCCGGGCCAATCTCTAAGACAAAGTCCTCCTTTGTAATTCCCGCCGCATCAATGATCTTATCCAGTACATGCGTATCGATCAAAAAGTTCTGTCCGAATTTTTTCTGAAAATTAAATTTATATTTTTGTAATACCGCAATGGTATTTTGTGGATTTCCTAATGTTGCCATACTTCTCCTTTTACTTTCCTAAAAACAACTGCTCTGCATTCCGATAGGTAACTTCTTCTACTTCCTTCGCTGTCACACCTTTTAACCCGGCAATCTTCTCTACGACATAAGGCAGATAAAGTGACGAATTCCTCCTGCCCCGGTACGGTTCCGGTGCCATATACGGACAATCTGTTTCCAATAAGATTTTCTCTAACGGAATCGTTTCAATGACCTCTTTTAATTTCTTTGCATTTTTAAAAGTGGCGACTCCGCCGACTCCGATATAATATCCCATTTTCACATATTCCTGCGCCTGTTCCTTAGAATAGGAAAAACAATGGATAACTCCTTTGATTCCCTGCACATATGCTTCCTTCATGATCTCCATCGTATCTGCTGCCGCATCCCTCGAATGGATAATGACCGGAAGATTGCTCTCTTTTGCTAACTCTAACTGCCGCCGGAACCAGATACGCTGATTTTTTTGTACTTCCTCTTCCTTGTCCCAGTAATAGTCCAGTCCGATTTCTCCGACTGCAACCACCTTTTCCTTTTTTACCTGCTCCCTCAGCCATAAAAAAGTATCTTCATTCAAATCCCCAATATCACTCGGATGGATTCCCATTGCCCCATAGACAAACGGATATTGCTTCGTCAGTTCCAAGGTCGATTTACAGCTTTCGATACTGCATCCGATATTGATGATTTTTTCGATTCCGTTTTCCTGCATAGAGGATAACAATTCTTCCCTGTCATCGTCAAATTTACTGTCATCATAATGTGCATGTGACTCAAAAATCATAAAACTTGTCTCCTTTATCTATCTTATATTATCTTACATTCTGATAATAAAAAATTGCCAGCTGTGTCCGGTCACGAAGCGACAGCTTATCTAACACCAAACTGATATAATTCCTTACGGTTCCTTCGCTCAAAAAAAGTTCTCCTGCAATTTCCCGGTTGCTTTTTCCAAGTGCCACCTGCTCTATAATCTCCTGCTCTTTTTCACTGATGTCATATTTTTCATAATCAAACTCTTCTTTACTCTGCATCAGAACCGGGATCTTATGCACGATTTCTCCTCCAAACACACTCTGCCCGCGTTCAACTGCCTGCATTGCCGGCGCGATCCCTTCAAAATCCTGCTTTAAAATATAACCCTTTGCCCCGATGTTCAAAGCCTTTACAATATATTCATCATCCGAAAACGTTGTCAAAAATAAAATCTTCGCCTCTGCATCTTCTATAAGGATCTGTTCCGCTGCCTCTAAACCGCTCATCTCTTTCATCTGGATATCCATCAGCAATACGTCCGGATGATACTGATGATACAGCTCGATCGCTTCTTTTCCGTCGTTGCCGGTTGCTGCCACTTCAATCCCCTGTGCTTCTAATATTGTTTTTAATGAAATTGCTACCAGACCGTCATCGTCTACAATTACTGTCCTCATTCTGTCTCCTCCATCTCTTTGCGCACCGTTGCAAAAATCCGAAATCCGTTCTTCTGTCGGATATTGAGTGTTCCCCCCAGTGCCTCAACCCGTTCTCTCATATTAGAGATTCCGATCCCGTGGTCTGACTCTTCCACGCTGTGACTGACACTACCGTTATCCTCAATGCAGAGCTGGTAAAATCCCGGATGTTCCCTGAAAATAATGTCCACCTTATCTGCATTGCTGTGTTTTATGATATTCGACATTCCTTCTTTGACAATCGCAATAAAACAGTACTTGACATTGCGCGGGATGTGGGCAGACATATCATACTCGATATGGACATCATAATTTTTTCTCATATCCTTTACCGCTTCATATGCCGCCTGCCGCAGATCGATCGCATCATCGTGCAGATCATGCACGCTTTCCCGGATACTGTTCATCGCCTGATTCAGCGTATCATTAATCCCTGCTAACTGCTGCCGGATCGTCTCTTCCTTACAAATGGTAGCAAGTGCTCCCACCTGTAAAATAGAACGCGACAACATATGTCCTACATTGTCGTGGATCTCCCTTGCAATACGGTTACGTTCTCTCAAAGTCGCCAGATAGATCTCATTGTCCTGTTTTTCCAATAATTCACGGTTTCGCTGCTCCATCACCAGTTTCAGTTCCGTATCGGTATCCCGCAAATGAATGATATCCGCATCCAGTCTGTCGTTTTTTTCACTCTTATATGCCATATAAACGGCAAGAAATGCTGTCAACAGCCAGAGCATACTCATCCATCCCGTATAGATTTCTCTTGCCGGATAATAAAACAGCACTCCCGCAAGTCCCCAGTAAAATGAGTACCACATGCTGTCATACAATAATAATGGTAAAAAATACGAAAATTCGGGACGGATCACACACAACACCAGATATCCCATCCACAAAATTCCAAGAATTTTTGCATCCGTAAGATAAAGGCTAAAAGACGAAAAGATCAATGCCGTCAAAAGCACGACTACCGGTATCACAAATTCCTGTCTTTGAAACAGCAGGACTGCTCCTAACCCAAACAGGATTCCCTTGTCTAAAATCCTTATCATCCTTTCGCCCCCTCCCTCGTTGCTTTATGACATTTGTCATCTCACATTCTGACAACACTCACTACCATAGGTTTTTCCGTTCCATTATACTACAATTAGAAAGAAATAGACACCTTGAAATTGAAGGAGGAATTACATATGAGTACACCGGTAATAAAAGTAGAGAATCTGGTCAAGCGCTATAAAGAACTGATCGCCGTAGACCACTTTAATTTAGAGATCCGGGAAGGTGAAATTTTAGGACTTTTAGGCCCTAACGGTTCCGGCAAGACCACCACGATCAACTGCATCCTTTCCCTGTTATCCTATGACAAGGGAACGATCGAAGTATTTGGAAAGGAAATGCAGCCGGACAGCTATGACAGCAAACGAAAAATTGGTGTTGTCATGCAAAACGTTGCCGTTTTTGATGCGTTAAATGTCTATGACAACATCGACTACTTCTGTGGTCTCTATATCAAAGACAAACAATTACGCAGACAGTATGTAGAAGAAGCCATCGAGTTCGTCGGACTGAGTGACTATAAGAAATTTTATCCGAAAAAATTGTCCGGTGGTCTGCTGCGCCGTCTGAATATTGCCTGTGGCATCGCCCACAAACCAAAACTGATCTTTTTAGATGAACCAACCGTAGCTGTCGACCCGCAGAGCCGCAATCGCATTTTAGAGGGCATCTTAGAACTGAACCGACAGGGCGCAACCATTGTCTATACCTCCCACTATATGGAAGAGGTTGAACAGATCTGTACCCGTATTGCCATCATGGACAAAGGCAAAAACCTTGCTACCGGAACTACGGATGAACTCAAGCAGATGATCAAGAAAAAAGAAATCATCTCCATCGAAATCCTTGATATTTCAGATGAAGACATCCTTGCTCTGAAGGAATTAAAAAATGTTTATGATGTTACTTACGAAAATCACAAACTGACCATCCTTTGCAGCAACGGCAAGCACAACCTGATCCACATTTTAGACTATCTGCAGACAAAGAATCTTTCCTTTGGCAGAGTCTATTCCGAACTTCCGACACTGAATGATGTCTTCCTCGAAATGACCGGAAAAGAATTACGAGATTAAGGAGGAAATGCCATGTTACAGATATTTAAATATAACTTAAAGCAGCTTCTCCATAACCGCAGTGAGCTGTTCTGGGTCATCCTGTTTCCGATCATTTTAGGTTCCTTATTCAAGGCTGCTTTTTCTAATATTACTGCCGGTGAAAAATTTCAGGCAATTCCCGTAGCCATCGTCAATGAGCAGGGAAGTATGTCTGACGGATTTATGGAAACGGTAAAAGAATTAGATAAAGACGATAAGGATCGTTTCTTAAAAGCGGTCTACTGTGATAAGAAACAGGCACTGTCCCTGTTAAAAAAAGAAAAAGTGGATGGTATCATTCAGGTAGATGACAACATCTCCCTGACGGTTTCTTCCGATATGTCCTCTGCAAAATTAAATCAGAGTATCCTGTCTGCTTTCATTGAAGAATATCAGATGAACTATCAGGCGATTGTAAAAATTGTAAAAACTCACCCGGAAAAACTTTCCGAAGCCATGGACATCTTACAGGAAAGTGCTTCCTACAACCAGGAAATCTCTTACGGAAAAAACGTAGATACCTACGACCAGTATTTTTACAATCTTCTCGCTATGGTATCCATGTACTGTGGTACAGCCGGATGTCTGATCGCGATTCAGAATCAGGGAAATATGTCTGCGATCGGCGCCCGCAAGAATGTATCACCAACCCACAAATTAAAAGACATTACCGGAGAACTTGCAGTAAATATCCTGTTTCGTTTTCTCTGTATTTTGATCTCTTTTGCCTTTATTATCCTTGTTTTACGGATTCCGTTGAATACCAGACTTCCGTTTGCACTTTTAGCAATCCTTACCGGATGTACGACCGGTATGACCATGGGATTTTTCATCGGTGCCATTGGAAACATGTCGGAAAACGTCAAAACCGGGCTGGTCATGGTCATCACCATGGGTGGCAGTTTCTTAAGTGGATTAATGGCAGGAAATATGCGGATCGTTGTGGATACTTACTGCCCGATCATCAATCGGATCAATCCGACTGCACTGATCAGCGATATGTTCTACTCACTCGCAATTTATGATTCGCTCGACCGATACTTTGAAAATCTGATATCTCTGGTTATTTTATCGGTTCTGTTTTGTATCGGTGGATTTTTACTGACAAGGAGGAAAAAATATGCAAACATTTAAGACTTTTTTTAAGATTTCTAAAAAGCATCTGCCTTCCTGTATCCTATATCTGGGCATTTATGTTGTCATTATGATCCTTCTCAGCTTCTTAGCACAGGATAGCAATGACAGCCAGTTTCAGGCATCCTCTTTAGATATCGGTATCATAGATTGTGATGAATCCAAAGCCAGTCATGCCCTGACAGATTATCTGGATGAAATCCACACCATTGTTCCTTTAGAAAACGATGGCGAAGTCATTCAGGACAGTCTTTTCTATCGTAAGGTGAGCTATGTTTTAACTATCCCGAAGGGTTTTGAAAAAGAGCTTTTAGACGGTAACAGCAAAAATCTCATTCAGACCAGCAAAAGAAAAGACAGTGCCAGTGGCTATTTTTTAGATGAACAGGTAGACCAGTATTTAAAAACCATGCGCCTCTATCTGTGCAGCGGTGATAGTATTACCGATGCGGCAAAGCACACGGCGGATTCTGCAAAGGATATCGAAAAGGTAACCTCCCTCTCTTTTGAAAAGGACCACTCCTCTTCGGATAACCTGTACTATTACTTCCAGTACATGCCATACATCCTGATCCTGCTGCTGACGATCAGCCTTGCACCAATCCTCATTATCTTCCGTAAAAAGGACATTGAGAACCGCATGGACTGTGCTCCGGTTTCACCAACCTCGAAAGGATTGGCTTTAAGTATGGGATGTGCTCTCTACTGCCTGGCAGTCTGGGGATTTTTTATCATCATTGGACGGATAGTATACGGTGCGGATATGTTTTCTAAAAACGGTTTGCTCTGTATCTTAAACAGCTTTGTATTTTTATTGTTCACACTTGCCCTCACTTTATTGGTAAGCACTTTTTCACCGAATACCAATGTTTTAAACATGATCGCAAATGTAGTCGGACTTGGCATGAGCTTCTTATGCGGAATCTTTGTTCCACAGTCCATCTTAAGTGACAACCTGCTGCAGGTGTCCCGCTTCCTGCCGGCTTACTGGTATGTGCGGATTACGAATATGTTTGGCAGCTACTCCGCTGAACCGTTTTCCATGAACTTTTACTGGAAAGCGATCGGAATCCAGCTCTTGTTCTTTGTAGCAATCTTTGCGATTTATCTGGTTGCTAACAAGCAGCACAAGAGCGGGCAAATCTTCGTACCTCTAAATAAGATTTTCTCGGCAGAATCTAATTAGTTACCTACCTATATAAATAGAGGGTTCATCCTGGAATATTCTAAGATAAACCCTCTGTTTTATATTCTGATATTTTAATTCCCTAACTTTTTATTTGCAACTTCTCACTAGCAGATTTCTGCTCCGTTTGGCATCTCTTTCTCCGGTACCATCAAGGAAAGCTCGCCGTTCTCATCCTCGGCACATAATAACATTCCTTCCGATAGAACACCTGCTAATTTTGCCGGCTTTAAGTTTACAAGAACCATAACTTTCTTGCCAACCATTTCCTCTGCACTATAATGTTTCTTAATACCGGATACGATCTGTTTTACCTGACTTCCGATACGAACCTGTGAGCAGAGCAGTTTCTTAGATTTCGGCACTTCTTCACAGGCAATGATCTCTCCTACCTGGAACTGCATTTTCATAAAATCATCATAGGAAATTTCCGATTTTGCTTCAATATCAATTCCCGGTGCTACTTCCTCATCCGCTTTTTCTTCTTCCTTCTGTGGATGAAGCTCTTCTACTTTTTTCAATACTTCATCTAAATCCAAACGTGCAAAGAGGATTTCCGGTTTTTCCGTTACCTTGCCGCCATCCGGGTACAGTCCAAAGGTATGCAGATGGTCATAACCTCTTCTGGTTGCATTTAACTGATTTAAGACCTTCTCTGCTGTCTCCGGCAGAAAACTCTCTAATAATTCTGCACCAATGCTGATGCTCTCTACCAGATTGTAAAGCACGGTTGCAAGACGATCCTGCTTGCTCTCATCTTTTGCAAGTGCCCAAGGCATTGTCTCATCAATATATTTGTTGCAGCGTTTGAACAGTGCAAAAATCTCTGTGATTGCATCCGCAACACGAAGCTCACCCATTTTTGCATCGACACGGTCTACGGTGGAAGTTACAACATTCTTTAAATCTTCATCCACATCCTCGCAGACATTTTTATTAGAAACTACACCGTCAAAATATTTATTACTCATGGAAATGGTACGGTTTACCAGATTTCCAAGTGTATTTGCAAGGTCGGAGTTAATTCTCTCTACTAAAAGCTCCCATGAGATCACACCATCGTTTTCAAACGGCATCTCATGTAACACGAAGTAACGCACTGCGTCCACGCCAAAGAAATCTACCAGTTCATCGGCATATAACACATTTCCTTTGGATTTACTCATTTTTCCATCACTCTGGATCAGCCACGGATGACCAAATACCTGTTTTGGCAGCGGCAGATCGAGTGCCATTAGGAAAATCGGCCAGTAAATCGTATGGAAACGGATAATATCTTTTCCGATCAGATGTAAATCTGCCGGCCAGTCTTTCTTGAACTGTTCACTGGATTCTCCGTCGCAGTCATAACCGATTCCGGTGATATAGTTGGTCAGTGCATCTAACCATACATAAACCACATGCTTCGGATCAAAATCTACCGGAATTCCCCAGGAGAAGGAAGTTCTTGAAACACAAAGATCCTGAAGTCCCGGTAATAAGAAGTTATTCATCATCTCATTTTTACGGGAAACCGGCTGGATAAATTCCGGATGTGTATTGATATGTTCGATCAAACGGTCTGCATACTTGCTCATTTTAAAGAAGTATGCTTCCTCTTTTGCCGGAACAACCTCTCTTCCACAGTCCGGGCATTTTCCATCTACTAACTGTGACTCTGTAAAAAATGATTCACAAGGGGTACAATACAGTCCCTCATAATGTCCTTTGTAAATATCTCCCTGGTCATATAACTTCTTGAAGATTTTCTGCACCTGTTTTTCATGCGGTGCATCTGTGGTACGGATAAATTTATCATAGGAAGTGTTCATCATATCCCAGATCTCTTTTACCTGTCCTGCAACACCATCCACATATTCCTTTGGAGAAATTCCTGCTTCCTGTGCTTTTAACTCAATCTTCTGACCATGCTCATCCGTACCTGTCTGGAAAAATACATCATACCCTTCAAATCTTTTATATCTTGCAATACTGTCTGCTAAGATAATTTCATAGGTATTTCCAATATGAGGCTTTCCCGATGTGTAGGCAATCGCCGTTGTCATGTAAAACTTTCCTTTATTGCTCATTTTCTTTCCTCCATACTTTTTTATTTTTGATAGACACCCGCCTGTTTTCCAACTACTTTTTTCCACTTAGAAAAAGAGGTATAGGTCTTTCCCCGATAAACAAACAGTGTCTTGTTTTTGCTGTGTCCATTGTAATATTTATTATTTTGAAATTGAATATTCTTTGTATACTTTTCTGGAAATTCCGCATATACCACTGCAGCATCTCCGGACGTATTCTGAAACGTATTCTGTTTCAAGGTGATATTTTTACACTTTGCCAGTGTCAGGATGGCATTGTCTTTTCCATTATTTTTGCATCGGTTGTTCAAAATCCGAACATTTTTTACCCATCCGAGATTCTTCTGATATCCACCAACCGTAATACCATTTTCTATGTTATCCACAATCCGGTTGTCCTGTACTAAAATATCCGATGTACTGTATTCTTCCTTTGGTGGCTTTTCCTCTGCTCCGATTTCAATGCCTCCGCTGCATTTTCTGACCTGATTTTTTAAAATCTGAACTTCCTTAGCTCCATCCACATAGATACCATAAGAGGTTGCATACGGCGAAACACATTGCTCTACCCTGTTCTGATAGATCAGGCATTTTCTTGGAAAATCCTTTGCGGGGTCGCTGCAATATCCATAATTGCCGGTTACATCAATCCCGATATTTCCCGTATTTTTAATCCGGTTCGATATCACATTAATATTTCGGCAGTTTGCCGCCACAGAAATACATTCTGCCCAGCCGGTCTGGCAATCGTACAGATTATTATTATAAATCAGTATATTATGGATCTCTTTTTTTGCTTTTTCTCCAAAGAGAAGTATTCCATTGGCACAGTGGTCTTCTTTCTTCGGATCCGGCACCGATATCTGATGTATTTTGTTTCCACTGATCACTATATGATGACTGCCCGGAGCAATTTTAATCCCACAGGAATCCTGCCCCTTTGCATCCTGAAACTCCAAACCTGATATCCGTAAATATGATGCACCTGTAATTTTCATCAGTTCTGCTTTTTTCTTCTTTCCGCTGATCACAGGCTCTTCCCCGGGATAATTGCAGATTGTAACATATTTTTTCTTGGTTCCGCTCTGCTTTTTCCCAAGTCGTATGTTTTCCGTATAAATCCCACCACGCACATACAGCGTATCGCCCGGCTTCAGACTCTTACATGCCCGCTTGAACGTGCGAAACGGCTTCTTTTTACTTCCCTTTGCATTGTCATTTCCCTTCGGTGAAACATAGTACGCTTTTCCAGACTTCTGCTTATTGGCAACCCCGTCTATCTCCTGTTGAATCCTCTTTTTGAATGTCTGATCCGCAAAATATACGGGTGCCTTTTCCGCTGCCTGCACATAACTTCCCTTTTGTTCTTCGCTCCATATGATCGTCTGCTTTTGGAATATCCTTCCTGTGTCCACTATATGAAAAACTGCACCCGCAAGGCAAACGATGCCTGCCACTACAAGTTTACTGTGGATTTTTTTTCTTTTCCGCATGAATAACACTTCCTCCTTATCTGACTTTCATTGTCCCTATAAATCAAAAAAACCCGCCTTCTAACCTGAAGACGAGTTATATCCCGTGTTACCACTTCAATTCATCCAGCCCTCACGGGTATGAATCTTAGCAAGTACCCTGCAGTACTCCTCGCTGTAACGGGCGAACCCTTCATAACCTAACATCATCTGTTCAGCTATGCCGCTCCGAAGCCATCTTCCATCTACTTCACTACTTTTCCTCTCAGCAAGACCTCTGATATCTGTCTGGAAAATTCTCTGTAACAGTTTCCTAAATGTACTCTCTTCTTCCCTGCGTTTTTCTTATTCTGCTCAAAATCTTTCATAATATAAGAAAATCCTAATTTCTCAGGATTTCCTTGAATGAGGCATCGGGGATTCGAACCCCGGACAACTTGATTAAAAGTCAAGTGCTCTGCCAACTGAGCTAATACCCCATATTTATTTTAATTTGCTTAGTGCCCAGTTCCGGAATCGAACCAGAGACACGAGGATTTTCAGTCCTCTGCTCTACCAACTGAGCTAACTGGGCGTTTGAGTTGCGGGGACAGGATTTGAACCTGTGACCTTCGGGTTATGAGCCCGACGAGCTTCCAGACTGCTCCACCCCGCGATAATAACTAAATGGATGGAGGTGGATTCGAACCACCGAAGCAATATGCAGCAGATTTACAGTCTGTCCCCTTTGGCCACTCGGGAATCCATCCATTATGAAAATATAAAATTTTCAAAAAGCCGATGATCGGACTCGAACCGATAACCTGCTGATTACAAATCAGCTGCTCTGCCAATTGAGCCACATCGGCGTATCTTTACATAGAATACTCAAAAAATGGGACCTACAGGGCTCGAACCTGTGACCCTCTGCTTGTAAGGCAGATGCTCTCCCAGCTGAGCTAAGATCCCACATGATACGCAATCCACATCTAAAATTTATTCATTTTCAAATGTTTCATGTAGCGACCCCAGGGGGACTCGAACCCCCGACCTCCGCCGTGACAGGGCGGCGCTCTAACCAACTGAGCCATGAGGCCTTATTTACATACCTTCAAAACTTCATACAGATTCCTTGAACTTCTTCCCTTTTGGTCAAGCCCTCGACCGATTAGTAACAGTCAGCTCCATACATTGCTGCACTTCCATCTCTGCCCTATCTACCTGATCGTCTCTCAGGGGTCTTACTTCCTTATGGATGGGATATCTCATCTTGGGGGGGGCTT